>WFYM01000214.1 GCA_015490115.1 Aquificaceae bacterium | reverse complement strand
AGCTCCTTATCTTCGTTGTCCTCAGCCCTATGTCCTCCACTATCCCCTCCACATCCCCTATCTTTATCCAGTCCCCCACCTTCATCGACTTGTCAGCGAGGACGGTCAGTCCTCCGAATAGGTTAGCAGCCGTGTCCTTCGCCGCGAGGGCAAAGGCAAGACCCCCGAGACCCAAGGAAGCTATGAGGGCGCTAACGTTAATCCCCCACTCCTGAAGGAGGGCAACACCGCCCACTACTATCACGAAGGCTTTGGAGACCTTAACGAAGAAGCCACCTATCTCCTTGGCGAACTCCTTCCCGAACTTCTCGGAAAACTTATAGAACTGGTCCTCGAGGGCTACGATCAGGTTGTAAGCTGTCCAAGCTACAATGAATATAAAAAGCGTCTTGAAGATCTTGACCACCACCTCGTTCTCGAGACCGACTATCTTAAGAGCCAAAAAGAGACCGAACATCACTATGAGGAAAGAGAGCGGTCTCGAAACCACTTTGAGGATGAGGTCGTCTATCTCGGTCTTCGTCCTCTTCGTGAACCTCTGGACAGCCCTCAGGACTATGAGGATGAAGAGCTTCCTGAGGAGCAGGAAGCCGAAGAAAACAAGGAGTGCTAAGGCGAGCTTGTAGAGGGGAACGCCGAAGATTATCCTGTTTAAAAGGACCTGCAGGTCCGCGGCGAGCTTCCAGAGATCCTCCATGGTAAGATATGATTTTACAGGTAAGTTGGTCAGGCTCCCACCCCCCAAGGAAAGAGGGAAGCTGAGCTTAGAGGAAGTCCTCTGGAGAAGGAGATCCGTCAGAGAATACTCCGAGGAGCCTATCACTTTAGAGGAGTTTTCCCAGATCCTCTGGTCCGCTCAAGGTATAACGAGTCCGGAAGGTTACAGGACAGCCCCTTCAGCCGGAGCCTTGTATCCTCTCGAAGTTTACGCCCACGCGACTAGGGTAAAGGGTTTGGAGGTGGGCATATACCACTACCTTCCCCACGAACACGGTGTTGAGCTTATAAAGAGGGGGGACTTCTCAAGGGAGATCTTCGACCTCGCCCTTTGGCAGTATCAGGTCCTCGAGGCTTCTGTGATCCTCGTCTTTTGTGCTGTCCCGGAAAGGACCACGAGGAAATACGGGGAGAGGGGGATAAGGTATATCCTGAACGAGGTGGGACACTCAGCCCAGAACGTCTGCCTTCAGGCGACAGCCCTCGGACTCGGCTCGGTTGTCATAGGAGCCTTCGACGACAGGAGGCTGAGGGAACTCATAGGAACAGGTCACGAACCCCTCTACATAATGACGATCGGGAGACCGAGGTAAGCTATGCTAACCCACAACTTCAAAACGCCTGTATTTCCACTTTGCACCAAGTTTTTTCACAAGCTCTTCCGTTTTTTTCATATCAACTCCGGGATAATCAACGGCGGAAACCACAACATCAAAACCCTCTTTTAAAGCTTCCTTTATGAACTCCAAAACCTTATCAAAAGCATCGGGCTGAGCGGGTTTGCAGACTTTTTCATATGTCTCCCTGTCAGGAGCGTTTAAAGAGACGGACCACACATCCACAAGACCTTTAAGTTCCTTCAGCTTCTCCTTTGGAAGAAACGTGAACATGAGACCGTTCGTATCAACCCTGATCTTTCCTCCTCTTGACTTCACATATTTAGCTATTTCTTTTAGGGCTGAGAATCTGAGAGTTGGCTCACCGTATCCGCAAAAGACGACTTCTTCATACCGGGTTGGGTCACCTATCTCCCTTATTACTTCCTCAACGGAAGGGTCCCTCGATACCCAGACCCAGTAACCTTTGACCATGTAATTCTTCTCCCTCTCCCTTTGACAGAAAACGCAGTGAAGATTGCATTTGTTCGTAAGATTTATATACAGTCTGTTGTTGATCACATAAGTTATTGTTTCTTTCTTTCCGTTGTTTTCAAGGTTTAAGATGAGCTTTGCGTTCTCAGAAGTCATGCGGTCAACATCCTCTAAGGAGGTGTTTGGAATTAACTGGGCAAGAACCCTGGCTGTATGCCATATATAAGGAGGCTTGTTGGGTTTTCCGCGAACAGGTTGAGGAGCCAGAAAGGGTGAGTCTGTCTCTAAGAGAAGTCTCGTCGTTGGAGTCTTCCTGGCTACTTCGCGGACACTCTCCGCGTTCTTATAAGTTATTATCCCTGAGTAGGATATATAAAAGCCAAGGTCGACAGCTTTTTTCATGGTTTCGTAAGACCCTGTAAAGCAGTGCATTATACCTCCTACTTCGTAAGCCTTTTCCTCTTTCAATATCCTTAAGGTTTCCTCTTCAGCATTTCTCATATGTATCACAAGGGGAAGTCCGATTTCCCTTGCTACGTTTATCTGCCACCTGAAGACTTCCTCCTGTTTTTTTCTATCCGAGTAGTTCTTGTAAAAATCGAGACCTATTTCTCCTATTGCCCTTACTTTAGGATTTTCCTCAGCCAACTTTTTTAACCACTCAACATCTTCCGGCTTTACCTTGTCAGCTTCATGGGGATGAAAACCTATAGCACAGAAGACATGAGAATGCTTTTCTGAAATCTTAAGAGCATTTTTTATGGTTTTCTTATCATAGCCGACGGTGAGAAGATACTCTAAACTGGAGTCTTTCAAAGTTTCTTCAAAGTCCTCCTTCCTTAAGAGGTCAAGGTGACAATGAGTGTCTACCATAGGAAAAATAATACCTAAAAAATTATTTTAAGCTCTCAGCCCTCCTCAAGACCTCGGCGTGGGGAAGTTCCGTCCTTATACCGTCCCCCTCGAAGTGGGTCCTCGCACCTTCGAAGACCTTCTTCGCTGTCTTTATGTCGGGTTGCTGGGGTATGCCGAGCTTCTTGCATAGCTTGGAAACGACGTAAAAGCCCACCGTCTGGACACCGCTCTCTTCCTTTATTAGCTTCAGTATCCTCTTTGTCTCCTTTGACACCTCCTCCCTCTCCTGAGCCTCCCTGAAAAGGAACTCCACGAACTCCTCCTCCCAAAGCTTCCCGAGCCACATCGGTCCCCCGAGGGAGAACTTGAAACCGCAGTGAGGACACCTCTCCTTAAGTTTGAAAGGATCCCTTACGGGTTCCCTGTTCATACAGTTGAAGCAGTAGAGGAGGTAGCCGAACTGGTCGAGCAAACCGTTCGTCACCTCAGCCCCCCTGTCCTTTACGAAGAAGAGCTTGAAGTAATGGAGGTGCGAGTAGGCGAATATAGGTATCATGGCTATGTCGTGCTGGGCGGACAGCTCGATCACCTTCTTTATAAGTATCCTGAGACCCACCTCGTGCTTGAACTCGTTCCTCAAGGGTCTCGCCCCGTATCTCCTTCTGCAAGTATCCGGGTAAGTTCCGGAAAGGGGAGCTGTGTCGGTAGCTGTGAGGCTCAGGATCCCTCCCCTCTTCATGCTGAGGGCTACCGACTCTATGAAGGGAACGGGGGAACCGAAGGGGTCCAGATCTACGTAGTCGAAGCCGAAACCCCACGACTTCCTGAGGAAGAAGTTGGCGTCCTCTTTGTGGATCTCGTACCTGTCCTCGGGTATGCCGTTTAACTTGAAGTTCTCCTTCATTATCTCGAAAGCCTTATCGTTTATGTCGTTTGCGAAGACCTTAACCTCTCCCGTTGTCTCTAAGAGAAACCTGATACCCCTAATACCGCTCGCCGAGAGGGGATCCGCCACCATAAGCTCCCTTCCGAGCTTCCTCGAGAGGTATTCGAGACCGAGGACGGCGAGATCCCTGTTTACCCTCATCTTGGGGTTGTAGAAGACGGGCATGTCGGAAGAGACGACCTCAGGAAGGTCGGGGATCAGTATCTTAGCCTTCCCCTCTTGGATAGTTTTCATCTTTTTCCTTTGGGGGCACCGGGACTCGAACCCGGACGGCCCTTGGGGCCCGGGGATTTTAAGTCCCCTGCGTCTGCCAGTTCCGCCATGCCCCCGTAGTAATATATTTTAAGGTTATTCATGAGAGACCCCATAGTCGCCGTCGCCACCCCCTTCGGTGAGAGCGCGGTAGGCATAGTTAGGCTAAGCGGAAAGGGGGTCCTCGAAATAGCGAGGAGGTTCTTCAAGACCAAGGCTGAGATAAAGCCAAGATACGCCCACTACGGGACCCTCCTCGACGAGAAGGGGGAACCCCTCGACGAGGGGCTCTTAATTTACTACAAGGCTCCCAAGAGCTACACGGGTGAGGACATGGTCGAGATATCCCTCCACGGGAACCCCCTGATCCTCAAGAGGGCTGTCGAGGTGTTCATCTCCGGAGGTTGCAGGCTCGCTGAACCCGGCGAGTTCACAAAGAGAGCCTTCCTGAACGGAAAGATGGATCTAACTCAAGCTGAAGCTGTAGCCGAGCTGATATCCGCAAAGACGGATCTGGCGAGGAGGGTAGCCCTCAGACAACTGAAGGGTGAGCTGAGCAAGCACATAAAGCCCCTGAGGGAGAGCCTCCTGCAGCTCTTGGCTTACATAGAAGCGGATATAGAGTTCTCCGAGGAGGACATACCTACCCTCACGAAGGAGCAGGTGGTCAGCATGGTGGAGGAGGTGATATCCGGGATCGACAAGTTGCTGAGGACCGCAAAGACTGGGAAGTTCATAAGGGAGGGGGTGAAGCTCGCAATAGTGGGAAAGCCGAACGTGGGTAAGTCCTCACTCTTTAACGCTCTCCTCAGAGAAGACAGGGCGATAGTCACCGACATAGAGGGAACCACGAGGGACTACATAGAGGAGACGGTGAACTTAAGGGGCATACCCCTCGTCCTCGTTGACACAGCGGGAATAAGGGAGGCGAAGGACCCCGTCGAGAGGATAGGTATAGAGAGGACCCTAAAGAAAATAGAAGAAGCGGATGTCATCCTTTTCGTCCTTGACGGCTCTAAACCATTAACCGAAGAGGACAAGAGGATATACGAGCAGGTGAGGGGCAAAAACCTAATAGTTGTGGTGAACAAGACGGACCTCGGGACCGTTATCCCCCTTGAAATTTTCGAAGGTCACTCTATAATAAAAGTGAGTGCCTTAAAAGGCGAGGGGATCAGGAACCTCGAAGAGGAGATCCTAAAGAGAGCGGGAGTCCTCGTAGAGGATGGAATTAACGTTTACGTGTCCGTAAGACATGAGGAGCTTCTCAAGAAGGCGAAGGGAGTTCTCGAGAGGTTTCTCGAGAGATACAGGAGGGAAGAGGTAAGCCCAGAGATAGCCATGTTGGACATAAGGGAGGCTTCCGACTACCTCGGTGAGATCGTGGGCGAGATAACAACGGAAGATATCTTAAGTAGCATATTCTCGAGATTCTGTATAGGGAAGTGAGGTGAGGATACCATGCAGGAGCTGCAGGAGAAGAAGATTTACACCCTCGAAGAGCTGAAGAAGATGACCCTCCAAGAACTCCAAAAGCTCGGAAAGGAGCTTGGACTAACGAGAACTACGGGTCTCAAGAAAGAGGAGCTGATCGAGAGGATATTGGGGGCGCAGGCGAAGGACGGGGGACTCGTGTTCGTAAAGGGTGTCCTCGAGATACTCCCGGAAGGCTACGGCTTCATGAGGAGCGCCCAGAACAACTACATGCCGAGCTGGGACGATGTATACGTTGCCCCCTCCCAGATCAAGAAGTTCGGGCTGAGGACCGGAGACACTATCGTCGGGTTTGCGAGGCTCCCCAAAGAAGGGGAAAAGTACAAAGCCCTCATAAAGATGGAGGCGGTAAACGGTCTCCCGGCGGATCCCGAAAAGCTGAGGAACAGACCCACCTTCGACAAGCTCACCCCCTTCCACCCAACGGAGAGGTTCAACCTCGAGTTCGATCCCAACGAGCTTTCAACTAGGGTGGTCAGCCTGATAGCACCCATAGGAAAAGGTCAGAGGGGTATGATAGTAGCACCGCCGAAGGCTGGAAAGACGGTCCTCCTACAGAAGATATCGAGGGCGCTGATAGAGAACCACCCTGAGGTCCACCTGATCATACTCCTCATAGACGAAAGACCCGAAGAGATCACCGAGATGAGGAGGATAGTCGGGGACGGAGCTGAGGTAATAGCCTCCACCTTCGATGAGCCACCCGAGAGGCACATGCAGGTCGCTGAGCTTGTAATAGAGAAAGCGAAGAGGCTCGTAGAACTCAAGCAGGACGTGGTCATACTACTTGACTCCATGACGAGGTTCGCGAGGGCTTCTAACGCGGTAACACCCCCGACGGGAAGGGTCCTCTCGGGAGGTATAGAAGCGACCGCCCTCCAGAGACCGAAGAAGTTCTTCGGAGCTGCGAGGAACATAGAGGAGGGCGGGTCTCTAACTATAATAGCTACAGCCCTGATAGAGACGGGATCTAGGATGGACGACGTCATATACGAGGAGTTCAAGGGAACGGGAAACATGGAGATACACCTCGACAGGAGGCTCATGGAGAGGAGGGTCTTCCCGGCTATAAACATAGAGAAGTCGGGGACGAGGAGGGAGGAGCTTCTCGTCGAGGACTGGGAGCTTCAGAGGATGTGGGTCCTCAGGAAGTTCCTCTCGACTATGGACCCCGTGGAAGCCATGGAGTTTCTCCTCGACAAGCTAAAGCGCTTCAAGACAAACAAGGAGTTCCTCAAAGCGATGAACGCGTAGTATAATATCGGTTTCCGGAGGAGAACCATGAAGAAGGGAATACACCCGGAACTCAAACCGACCACCTTCGTGTGCGGTTGCGGTAACACCTTCACCCTCCTCTCCACAAAGGGAGGGACGGTCCATATAGAGGTCTGCAACAAGTGTCATCCCTTCTACGCTGGCAAGCTAAGGATAAAGCCAGCCTTCCTCGAACTTACCTCCGGGACCAAGAAGGAAGGTTAATGTTAAGCCAGCGTATAATCGAGAAGCTGGAGAAGCTGAGCGAAAGATACAAAAAGTTAGAGGAGGAGCTTTCAAAACCCGAGGTCCTGAAAGACAGGGAAAAGTTCAAAGAACTCAGCAAGGAACACAAGGACCTTACCGAGATATACGAGACCTACCTCGAATACAAGAAAGCCCAAGAGGAGATCAAGGAGGCGAAGGAGCTTTTGAGGAGCCAAGACAGGGATATAAGGGAGCTTGCTCAGGAGGAGGTGGAGAGGCTAAAGGGGAAGATCGGGAAGCTCGAGAGGAAGCTCAAGATGCTCCTCGTCCCTAAGGATCCGAACGACTCCAAGAACGTCATCCTCGAGATAAGGGCGGGAGCGGGAGGGGAGGAAGCCGCCCTCTTTGCGGCGGATCTTTTCAGGATGTACCAAAAGTATGCGGAGGAAAAGGGTTGGAGGGTGACGGTCCTCAGCGCAAACAGGACAGGTCTCGGAGGCTACAAGGAGGTTATAGCCCTCATAGAAGGTGAGGGGGCTTACTCGAGGCTGAAATACGAGAGCGGTGTCCACAGGGTCCAGAGGATACCTGTGACCGAGTCGAGCGGGAGGATACACACTTCAACTGCGACCGTAGCTGTTCTCCCGGAAGCCGACGAGGCTGACGTCGAGATAAACCCTCAGGACCTAAAGATAGAGACCTTCAGGGCTTCGGGGGCAGGCGGACAGTATGTGAACACCACAGAGACCGCTGTCAGGATAACCCACATACCGACGGGCATAGTTGTCACATGTCAAGACGAAAGGTCCCAGTTCCAAAATAAACAGAAGGCTCTGAAGATACTCTATGCGAAACTAAAGGACTACTACGAGAGGAAGAGGAGGGAGGAGATAGCGAAGGAGAGGAAGGAGCAGGTGGGAACGGGTGAGAGGAGCGAGAAGATAAGGACCTACAATTTCCCCCAGAACAGGGTAACCGACCACAGGATAAACCTGACCCTCTACAAGCTACAAGACGTTCTCGAAGGGAAGCTCGATGAGATAATAGAAGCTTTAAGAGCCAAGGACCTTGAGGAGAGGCTGAAGCTCGTCGAGGCGGGTTAGCTGTTCTTTAAGGGTATGCTTATCCAGAGTTCCTCCCTGTTGTCCTCGTTCCTCTTCAAAAGGACGTCTATACCGCTCGCGTCGAACTGGGGATACTTGGAAAAGAGGTTTATCAGGTCCTCCTTCAGCCTCTCCACTATGCTCGGGGGAAGACCCTGCCTCTCGTAGCTGAGAACGAGCATAAGCCTTTGCTTGGCTATGTCCTTGCTCTTCTTCTTAAAGAGAGACCCTATGTTCAGCAAGATTCAACCTCCGAAGAGCTTGCTGAGGAACCCCTCCTTCTCCCCGTATTTCTCAAGGGGAACCTCCTCACCCATAGTTCTCCTCGCTATGTCAATTATAGCCTTTGAAGCGGGAAACCTGTCGTGGAGGACTATCGGCTCACCCCTGTTCGTGAAGTCTATGAGCTTCTCCTCCTCAGGGACTATACCTATTATCGGGGCTTTCAGTATGTCCTTTATGTCTTCAACGGAGAGCATCTCCCCCTTCCTCACCATCTTCCATTTTATCCTGTTTACTATAACCGAGTAGTTGACCTTGTCCATGTTCTCGAGAAGCCCTATCACCCTGTCCGCGTCCCTCACGGAGGAGACCTCAGGGTTCACCACTATGTAAGCCTTGTCCGCCGGTGAGACGGCTATGTGGAAACCCTTCTCTATGCCCGCGGGAGAGTCTACGATTATGAAGTCGAAGTCTTTTTTGCTCTTTAGCTCCTTCACGAGTTCGAGCCACCTCTCTGTGTCCACCGCGTCCTTGTTCTTGGTTTGGTTCGCGGGAAGGAGGAACAGGTTCAGCCCCCTCTTGTCCTTTACGAAAGCCTTCTCGGGGGGAACCCTCCCCTCGAGGACGTCTAAGATATCGTAGACTATCCTGTTTTCGAGTCCGAGGACCATGTCCAGATTCCTGAGACCTATGTCCGCGTCTATGAGTAGGACCTTCTTCCCGAGCTTCGCGAGGGCAACGCCCAAGTTCGCGGTCAGAGTAGTTTTCCCAACACCTCCCTTTCCCGAAGTTATAACGATCACCTCCGTCATAGCTCACACCCTTTCCAGAACTATCATACCATCTTCCACCCTCGCAACTTCTGGGTAGCCGGGGGAGACCCTCTCCGTCTCGTCCGGTATAGCCACCTTCTTACCTATCCTTATCTGCTGGGGTTCCATCCTGAGGGCTACGATAACCGCGCTCTCGTCCCCCAAAGCTCCCGCTATGGCTATCCCCCTCAATGCTCCCATAATAATAATATTACCCACCGCTACCACCTCAGCATCCTTGTTAACGTCACCGAGGACGAGAACGTCACCGCCGTGTTCCACCTTCTGACCCGACCTCAAGGGTCTGTCGACGACGAGTAGCCTCTCGGACCTCTCCTGAGTCCTCTTAGTCTCCGAGCTTATCCTCTTTATGTTCCCGAGGTTGAGACCCTTCAAAAAATCCTCCAGCTCCCTCACCCAGCCTTCAGGCAGGTCCTCCGGGTTCTCTATTATGAAGTAGCTACCTTCGAAGAGCTTTCCCTTTATCTTCTCACCTATCTTCCTCTTTACCGAGGCAAGATCCTTCTCGTTCTTTATCCTTATCGAGACGACGGGAAGCGTAACACCCCTTATCTCTACCACCGTCAAATATTATATCAGTGGGTGTGTTGCCTGCGTTCCGATCCCAGAAGCGGGCAGGAAGGCGGACACGAGAAGCCTTCCCTCTCGAGCTGTATCGTTGTGTGGTCTATACCGAACCTTCTTGCTACTTCCTTCACGTTGCTTAGGACCTCATCGCAGACTTCGAGGTCGCTCACGACTACGTGGGCTGTGAGGACAACGTCTCCGGGGGTTATGGACCAGACGTGAAGGTCGTGGACGTCCACAACCCCCTTTACCCTCCTGATCTCCCTCTCTATCTCCTCCGCGTCTACGGAGGCGGGGACGAGTTCGAGGAGGACGTTCAGGGAACTCTTTATAACCGAGTAGGCTCCGGGCAGTATCAGTAAGGCGACAGCCACGCTGAGGATAGGGTCAGCCAAGTAAAAACCCCAAAGGGTTATTGCGAGACCCGCCAAGATCGCCGAAACGGAACCCAGAGTGTCCGTCACAACGTGCAGGAAGGCGGCCTTTACGTTTATGTTCTCACCGGAGCTTTTGAAGAGCATATAGCCGACGAGGAGGTTTATGAGGAGTCCGACGGTCGCTATGGCGAGCATCTGGGGACCCTTCACGGGTTCCGGGTTCATGAACCTCTGGACAGCTTCGTAAGCTATGTAGCCTACGAGTCCGAGGAGAAAGAGACCGTTGAGGAGTGCAGCGAGGACCTCGAGCCTGTAAAGACCGTAGGTCATGTTCTTTCCTTTGGTCTTTACCACTATAGCCTGTGCGACGAGGGCTATGAGGAGGGAAACGCTGTCGGTTAGCATGTGACCTGCGTCCGAGAGGAGGGCTAAGCTGTTCGTTAAGAAGCCCCCTATCAGCTCGACGAAGGAAAAGCCAAAGATGAGAACAAAACCTATACCGAGGACCCTAAGGCTCTCCCTCCTGTCCATACTCAGAATATAATAGCTGTCAGGAAGTAGTCGGAGATCAGGATCAGTATGGAGGAGGTGACGACCGAGTTGGTGGTGGACCTCCCCACACCTTCGGTCCCGCCGGTTGTGTAGAAGCCATAATAACAGCTAACAGTCCCTATTATGAAGCCAAAAGCAAGAGCCTTGTAGAGACCTCCCACTATGTCGTAAAGTTCTACGAGGTCCACCATCTTCTGCCAATAGAGGTGTTCGTTCACGTCGAATATCTTGGTAGCTACGAACCACCCTCCGAATATACCCGCCACGTTCGAGAGGACTGTAAGAAGGGGGACTCCGAGGGTCGTAGCGAAGAGTCTCGGTGTGACGAGGTAGCTCACAGGGTTCACAGCCATCACCTCGAGGGCGTCTATCTGCTGGGTTATCCTCATGGTCCCTATGCTCGCTGTCATAGCGGAACCCACCCTCGCAACGACCATCAATGAGGTGAGGACGGGTCCGAGTTCCCTCCCCATTGAGAGGGCTACAACCGCACCTATTAAAAACTCGGCGTTGAACCTGCTGAAGGTCCCGTAGGTCTGGAGGGCTATGACCCCTCCCGTGAAGGTGGAGGTGATGACGACCATGAGGGAGGTCTCAGCACCAACGTATGTGAGCTGGCTTATGAAGTGCTTTACTTTGGGAGGCTTTCTGAGGAGAAAGTAAACAGCCTGAAGGGCAAGGAGGGTAGCCTTACCGACCTCTTCAGCGAGCCTGATAAGGAAACTCATCTCAGAAGCTCTTTATGTGTCTCATGTAAGCTTCGAACCTCTCCCTCACCTCCTCCATGAAGTCTCCTCCGAACTTCTCCAAGAAGGCGTCCGCTATCACTACGGCGAGCATAGCCTCCCCAACTACTGAAGCTGCGGGAACAGCAGTCACGTCCGATCTCTCCTTTCCAGCCCTCACCTCCTCCTTCGTCTCTATGTCTACGCTCCTTAAAGGGTTCCTGAGCGTAGGTATGGGCTTCATGGCTACCCTCACCAGTATGGGCATACCGTTCGTTATACCTCCTTCGGTCCCCCCTAAGTTGTTAGAATACCTGAAGTAGCCCCTCTCAGGGTCGTAGCCTATCTCGTCGTGGACCTCGGAGCCGAACCTCCTTGCAGCTTCAAAGCCGAGACCTATCTCCACCCCCTTTATAGCCTGTATGCTCATCATAGCCTGAGCTATCCTCCCGTCTATCCTCCTGTCCCACTGGATGTGGCTCCCGAGACCGGGGGGAACGCCCACGGCGAAGACCTCAAATACACCCCCCAAACTCTCTCCCTTCTCCTTCGCTTCGTCTATTATCTTTTTGAACTCTTCGTCTTTCGAAGGGTCGGGGAACCTGACTTCGGACTCCTCAGCGAGCTGGTGCCTCTTTACGAGGTCCACCTCCTCAACGGGCGGGGAACACCTCCCTATGCTCACCACGTAGCTTCCTATCCTTATCCCGAACTCTTCAAGGAACCTCTTGCAGCCCGCACCCACAGCTACCCTCGCTGCGGTCTCCCTGGCGGAAGCCCTCTCGAGGACGTTCCTCAGATCCCTCTGGTTGAACTTGATGCCACCCGCGAGGTCCGCGTGTCCCGGTCTCGGTCTCGTGAAGGGGACAGCACTTTTTGGTCTTTCACCTTCCACCGCCATCTTCTCCTTCCAGTTCTCCCAGTCTCTGTTCTCTATCCAGAGGGTTATGGGAGACCCCGTCGTCCTTCCGAACCTGACCCCCGAGAGGATCTTCACCGTGTCCCTTTCTATCTTCATCCTCCCTCCCCTTCCGTAGCCCCTCTGTCTCCTTTCGAGTTCCTTGTTTATAAAACCCTCCGAGACCTCCAAGTTAGCAGGTATCCCCTCTAAGATAGCTGTAAGCCCCCTTCCGTGGGACTCGCCTCCGGTTAAGAACCTGAGAACTTTAAGAGACATTCACTCCTCTTTCGGGACCCTCGCAGCCTTTACAACCTTCCCAGCTTTGAGGCACTTCGTGCAGACGTAGAGCCTCTTCACGGTCCCGTCGGGTAGCCTCACCCTCATCTTGTGGACGTTAGGTTTGAAGAGCCTCGGGTTCCTCGCCCCCGAGAAGGTCACCCTCCTACCGTGGACGGGTCTCTTCCCGCATATCTGACAGGCAGCCATCCTCTTCCCTCCTCACGAGAGGTGTCTCTTGAAGAAGTCTACCATCATCCTCCAAGCGTCCCTCGAAGTCTCTTCGCAGTAAACTTCCGGTCTCTTCTCGTTCAAGAAGGCGTGGTTCACGTCCGGGTATACCTTCCCTTGGACCTCTACACCGTTCCTCCAGCAACCCTTCATTATATCTATGACCTCGTCGTTGTTGACGAACTCGTCCTTCTCCGCCATAACGAAGAATATGGGGACCTTTATGTTTTTGGGGTCTATAGGGGCGAGCTGTGGGAGTCCGTAAAAGGGGACGCTCGCGTCTATGAGATCGGAGAACTTACTCGCAAAATACATGGAAAGCGTCCCACCGCAGCAAAAGCCGGTCACCCCGACCTTTTTAGGCTCCACCTTGTCGAGACTTTTGAGGGACTCGACAGCCGTCCTGAACATAGAGTCGACTTCCGACAACCTGTTTTGGAACATGTCCGTCATCAGCTTCCCCGCATCGTCCGGGTTGTCGGCGCTCTTCCCTTTATAAAAGTCGGGGGCGAAAGCTACGAAGCCCTCTTCAGCGAGCTTGTCCGTGATCTCCTTTATGTTGGACTTGGGAGACTCCACACCCCACCACTCGTGTATGACTATGACAGCAGGTCCCTTCTCCTTAGGCTCCGCGAGGTAGCCCCTCACCTGAACTCCGTCCCTCTCGAAGGTCCTCCACTCACCCATAACCTTCCCTCCTCAGTGGGATCATTTTAGCAGGAAATCAGCCCTCCCTCATGTGAACGTAAGTGTAGTGGAAGGACCCTTCAACACCGCTCGAGGTTCCCCTCCCCTTCTCCACTATCCTGTTTCCGAAGAGGGCTTCCATCTCCTTTAGGAACTCAGCGTGAACGGGATCCCCCGCCCTCTCCGAGTAGACGGTTACAGCCCTTATCCTCTCACCTATCAAAGAGCTGCTCCCGACGAGGCTACCCTTACAGAAGAACAAGACCCTCCCCTCCTTCACCTCCCTCTCGAGGTCTTCGCAGTGCTTTTTCAAAACTCTCTCTAAGACCTCCTCAGGTCTCACCGCACACCTCCGCCTTAAGGGCTGTTCCCTTTTCGGTTCTGAGATCGCTCCCGAGGGAGGACTTCAATATATACCCGAGGGCTACCCTTTTGTCTTTGCTCACCGAAGTCACAACACCCACCTTCTTCTCCCCCGAGAGTATCTCCTCTCCTTCGGACACCTCTCCCTCCGGCACAAGTCTGACGAGTACCCTCGGAGTCCTCCCCCTGTAGTAGACCCTCGCCACCGCCTCCTGACCAACGTAGCAACCCTTCGTCATGCT
>WFYM01000213.1 GCA_015490115.1 Aquificaceae bacterium | reverse complement strand
CCCTATAACCTTCTCTTAACTCCGAACTCGAGACAGGATATGGTCCGTATCTGTGCCTCTGGTAGAGCCTCACTATGAACTCAACGTCCCTGTAGTAGGGTTTCCCTTCCGCGAACTTTAAGACCTCCTCAGGCAGAAGCCCCTCGAGCCGCACACCCTCTGCCCTCTCCAGCCTCCTTATCATCCTCCTATACAAATTCTCAGGACTTCTCCTGAGGTAGTTAGTATACAGATAAAAGCCTAATATGGCAACAATAAAGAGGGCTGTCCAAGGAAGGATCTCCGAAAGGAATTCCCCCTTTTTGAGACTCCGAAGGCTAAAGCGGAGGGACCTCAGCATGGAGACCTGCTTCTCTGCGGAGAAGTCCACTACGTTCTCGTACCAAAAGGATATAACCGCATCCCTCAAGAGGTCGAGTTTTGATATCCTCCTGACTCCCGGGGATACGTAAGGCGGTGTTGTGTCCACCCTCACCCACCTCCCCTTTACGTAGGCTTCGACCCAGACGTGAGCCATCGAGTTGGTCACTATGTAGTAGCGACCGAAGTCGTTCCTTAAGTAACCCTTATAGCCTCCGACGAGCCTCGCGGGGACACCCATTAGCCTGAGAAGAAGTGCTGTTGAGGAGGCGAAGAACTCGCAGTTCCCCTCCTTGCTCTCGAATAGGAAGTGTTCCAAAGGGTCACCTTCGAAGGGTGGGAGCTCGAGGGAGTATCTGAAGCCCTCTTTGAAGAAGCGAACGACAGCCTCTATCTTCTCCTCGGGAGTTTCGGTCCTTTCCGATAGCTCCTTTGCGAGCCTCCTTATCCTCTCCGGGACCTCGGGAGGGACCTGAAGGTGGATCTCTTGAGGTGGGTCCGCAGGCTCACCGAGGATGGAAAGAGCTTTGTATCTTATCGGTCTCGAGACCGCCCTCGTCCCCTCGAAAACGCCACCCGCCCTTCTCAAGATCTTTCCCCTGTAACCTTCAATGCTGAGTATCTTTAGGGGATAGTCTATCAAGGGTATGTAGGTGTCGTAGGTGGGTTCGAGGAGGACGGTGTATGTCAAGGTTTCCCCCTGAGGAGGTATCCAGTAAGCTTCCTCTTCCTGCGTCTTCACCCACCTCGTCCCCACGAAGGTGTCGAAGACGGATACCCTCCAGTAGACTATTTCTGGAAGCTCCCCGTAAACTCTCATGACCACGGTGTTGTCCTGCTGTATCTCACCTACCTTGCCGAGTTCCACGCTCTCCGCTATACCGCTGACGAGACCCCTCTCCTTCCTTGCAAAGACGTCAAAGAGGGGCGTGTGTGTCCTCGGAAGGAGTAAAAAGAAGGGGATGCTGAGGAGTCCTGTAATTACCGTAAAAGCCAAGGAAAAGCCGAGGTACTTCCTTACGATCTCCTTCGGGACAGGTTCCTCTCCCACGTTCGCATATAGGTTAGTCATGAGAAAGGCGACACCCCCCAGAAAGAGCTGGTAGAGGAAGAAGGCGAGGAAGCTTATGTCGAGCCTGAAGGTTGTCGAGACCGCAACTCCGAAGAGGGAAAGGAGGAGTATCTGGTGGATATCCCTCGGCTTTTTTTCTTCGAGAGCCTTCACAAGGAGGAGAAGCAAAAGGACGTGGGCGAAGGGCTTTATGGCGTTATCCAAGCTAAGCTCGGACAGGAAGAGGAAAGATCCGGCAAAACCGATCAGCGTGAGGACCCACCTCGGCGGGTAGATCTCCCATTTGAGGTCGTTCAAAAGACCGATCAGAAAGAGGAAGAGACCGAGAAAGAGGAAGACGTCCTCCGCTATGCCTTGCAAGGAAAAGAAACAGCCGAGACCGACGAGGTAGCTGAGGAGAACGCTCAACCTCTTAGCAGAGACCACGCCTTCTCCCTCACCTCCTCGTCAACGTATATCCTGTGTATCTCTATGGGCTTGAGGGATGCGACTATGTCTGAGACCTCCTCCAGTCTCCTCAACCTGTCCCCCTCCAGAAGAAGTATCTCCTCGTCGTAAGGTTCTTTGCGGACGCTGTCGAACCTCACCTTCTCGGGTGGTATCTCCTTAAGGATAAGCTCCTTAGCTTCCTCGAACTCCTCCCTCTTCGAGGTCGTGAACACCTCCTTAAAGTGCTTCCTCCCGAAGACCCTGAGGACATCTTCCTTAAGTTCCGGGTTCGCGAAGGCTTCGGAGAGGACTGTGGCGTCGTTCGTCCTCAAAAAGAGTTCTATGTCCGAGAAGTGCTTTTCCGAGAGTATCTTCCCTATCAGCTCTACAAGGTGTATGTTCAGGATCCTTACAACCTTGTGGAAGTAAACCTGCTTATACATGAAGTAGCGACCTATGAGGAAGCTCTCGAGCGCCCTCAGACCGCTCACGTGGACAGCGAGCTTACCCTCGACCTCCTCAACTGTGCTGAGGAGCCTCTCCGAGTCAAAGAGACCGTAAGAGACACCGCAGAAGAAGGCGTCCCTCCTCAGGTAGTCCATCCTGTCCGAGCCGAACTGACCCGTTATAAGGGAGCTTAGGAACCTCTCCTCCTCGTCCTCTGGTTCTCCGAGGGTGATCCTCACCACCCTCTCTACGTCCTCGTGGGAAAAGCCGTATTCCTTCCTTAAGATCTCGTAGATCTCCGTTTCCAAAATGACCCTCCTCGTCACCTCCTCGTGGGTTTCCCTTTTGGGCAGGAGGACCTCAGTAGTGTGGGAGAAAGGTGGGTGTCCGAGGTCGTGGAGGAGTCCCGCGAGCCTCACCGTATCCCTTATCAGCCTGTCCTTCGACATGCTCGTTCTTGTGAGGAGCCTGTCCGTGAGGTGCAAAACACCTATCGCGTGTTCGAACCTGCTGTGCTGAGCGGAGGGGAAGACGAGGTAGGCGAGTCCGAGCTGTTTTATGTGTCTCAGCCTTTGGAAAACTAAAGTGTCTACGATCTTCAGCTCTTTTTGGCTTAGCCTTACAAAGCCGTAAAGGGGATCGGATATCTCTTTAAACACCTCAGTTCGGACTCGTTCCTCTCCCCTCAAGCTCCCTTATCCTCTTCATAGCCTGATCGAACTTGTAAAGGTGGGAGGCGACGTCCCTTAAGTGCCTCGCCGCGGTGAGGTAAGCCTCCTTCAGGTCGGGGTCGGAAGCCCTCTCTGCCTTCTCCAGAAGGTTCCTGTGGAAGAGGAGGAGGCTGTTTCTGAGCTGGTCAAAATCCATCTCCTTCCTCCGAACTCCCTGATCTTCCCAACTAATCTCGATATTATCTTTCTCAGGACACCCTTTCCATGATCGGAACTCATGTGGAAGCTCAGCTTCACGAGGAATATCCTTCCGCTCTTGGAAACTTCCTTCAGGAGAGCTTCGAGGTCCCTCCTCAGCTTACCTATATCTACTCCGTAGTAAACCTCTCCGAGACAGTCCAGTTTTTCCAGAGCTTCCGATAAAAAATCGGGACGCGTTTCCCTCCTCTCCGTGACCTTCATGTAGAACTCGGCGAGTTTCTTTATAGCTTCGAAGAAGACTCCCTCCTCTGGATACCTGAGGGCTTGGTTGGAGCAAAAGTAAAAGGCTTCTTGGAAAAGCTCCTCGTTGAATATAACCGCTGAGAGGTGGACCGCTTCGGCGGGTGTGTTCCTCCTCGAGTAGCTCGATATCTTGCTAAGGACCGTCCAGTATTTTAAAAACTTCGAGTAAACCTCGTAGAAGATCTCCCTGTATTCGGGGAGGAAGCTCACCTTAAAGCCTTCCGGGGAAGGGATCCTGAGTATCTCCTTACCGATCAGGACATCACCGCTCGGGGATATTATCTGGAAAAGGTCGAGTTCGAGGAGAACGTCCTGCCACATACCCTTTGTTGTCATAAAGGTCTTGTTGGCACAGCTTATCAGCTTCTCGAGGCTAACTTCGAAACTCCCCTCCTTCCTGACGAGCTGGCAGTAACATATCGGGTATAAGAGGACCTCCTTCTTAGTTGGGTCCTCCGCTATCTCCAAGAATATGCTCTCGAGCCTTCCCGCCTCCTGCCACGTGTCTTTTAGCATTAAAGAATAATTTAAAGTAAGGCTTACTCCCTTGCAACGCCACAGCGTAGTATATTTTTTAAAAAGGAGGTCGGGGCATGTTGCCTATGGAGAAGGAGACCAACGTCCAAGACGAGCTTCTTACCAACCTAAAGAACAAGGAGGCTACCGTTACCATATACCTTACGAGGGGAAACAGGATAACGGGGAAGATACTCGACCACGACAAGTATACCCTTCTACTCGACGTCGACGGTCAACCCCACCTCATATACAAGCATGCGATAAGCACCATAGTGGAGGGTAAATGAAAGCGATCCTCGTAGGTATCTGGAACAGGGAGGTGAGCAGGGAGGAGGCGAGGGAGTCCCTGAGGGAACTCAAAGGACTCGTCGAAGCTGTAGGCGGAAAGACCCTCGGCTGGATCCTCCAGAGGAGGCACAGACCCGACGCGAAATACTACATAGGAGCGGGGAAAGCTGCACAGATAAAGGAAGTAGCAAAAGGAACAGGAGCTGACACGGTGGTCTTCGACGATCCCTTGACCCCCTCTCAGGTTAGGAACTTGGAACAGGCTCTCGGTGTAGCTGTCCTCGACAGGACCGACCTTGTAATAGAGATATTCTCGAGGAGGGCGAGGAGCAAAGAGGCGAAGCTCCAAGTGGAACTCGCAAAGCTCACCCACCAGCTCCCCCGCTTGTACGGCAAGGGTAGGGTCCTGTCGAGGCTGGGCGGGGGTGTGGGGACGAGGGGTCCCGGTGAGCAGGAGGCGGAGGTGAGGAGAAGGGTCATAAAGAAGAGGATCCACCAGATAAAGGAGGAGCTGGAGGAGATAAAGAAGAGGAGGAGGCTCCAGAGGAAGAGGAGGGAGAGGTTCGGCGGGGGTGAGCCACTCCTCAAGGTGGTCATAGTGGGATACACGAACGCGGGGAAGTCGACGCTCTTGAGAGCCTTAACGAACAGGGAGACCTTCGTAGCTGACATGCTCTTTGCCACACTCGACACGAAGACATCAGCCAAGCACGTCCAAGGTATGAAGATCCTCTTCACCGACACGGTAGGTTTCATAAGGAAGCTCCCCACGGAACTCATAGAGTCCTTCAAGGCTACCTTGGAGGAGGTAACGGAGGCTGACCTCCTCCTCCACGTGGTGGACATATCCGACCCGAGGTGGACGGACCACGTTCAGGCTGTGAGGAAGGTCCTGAGGGAGCTTTCCGCCGACGAAAAGCCCGTAATTTACGTCCTCAACAAGGTGGACAAGGTAGTTAAAGACCCGAAGGAGATCGAACACCTCCCCCAC
>WFYM01000212.1 GCA_015490115.1 Aquificaceae bacterium | reverse complement strand
GGTCTGTAGTTCTCCTCGAAGAACTCGAGGTAAACTTGGAATAGGGGCTTTACCTTTACCCTCTTCCCGTCCACGGTCCTCACGTAATACTCACCGGTGAGAGCCGGGTCTATCCCTAGCTTCCAAAAGTCGTCACCCACGTCGTCTCTTGTGATCACTTTGGGAGAGTTGGTTTTGGTGTCCCAGACCACAAAATCGTTCATGTCCTCTTCCCTTATCTTCTCGGGTATATACTGCTTCTCCTGTTTGTAGAAGGGTGGCAGTCTGTCTCCTTTTTTGAAGACCTCGGCTTTTTTCAAAGGCTTCGGCTTGTATCCGGGGATTATGTCCCTTGCTCTTAAAACTTTACCGTTGTCCATCCTCACAAGCAGGGGCATGTCCGTCCAAGCTTTCACATACTTCTCTTGGTAGAGCTTCTCCTTCATGATCACGTAGGCTATCGAAAGTGCCAAAGCTGTGTCGGTTCCGGTCCTTACCACTATCAGCTCGTCGCAAGCCCTCGCTGTCGGGCAGTAGTCGTTTGATATGACTATCACCTTGGAGCCTTTTATCCTCGCCTCCGTTAGCCAGTGGCAGTCGGGCATCTTCGTTGTAAAGGGGTTCATACCCCAGAGGATTATGAGCTTCGAGTACTCCCAGAGGCAGAGGTCAAAGTCCGTGTTCTGCTGACCAGTCACCATCGGGTGACCCGGAGCGAGGTCCGTGTGGAAGGAGTAGTTGTCCCATCCCCTACCACCGAGGGCTTTCTCAGGAGGGACACCCCTTATGTGGTGGTCGAGGAGTGCCATGAGGTTCGCCATCCTGTAAGGTGAGGTGTATCTAACCACCGCCAAGAAGGGCATGGAACCCCTGAACTTGAAGGTCTGGGTCCCGGCCCCCTTCATGGCGTCGAGCATCTCCTTCTCGTAATAACCTTGGGCTTCGAGCCTCCTCCTCCCCTCCTCTCCCGAATATGTGGTAGCTATGTTTATCATCGCCTTCGCTATTATGTCCGCGACTTCGTCCCAGGTTACCTTTATGAACTTGTCCTTTCCCCTTTGGAAGTATTTTTTCGGAGGCTCTCCCGTCTTCGGATCCCTCGGGAAACCAGCCTTGTACCACTCGTAAAAGCCCTTTCTAACCATTGGACCTTTGACCCTTCTGTCTCCGTAGAACCTTCTCATTAAAGAGAGACCCTTGTTGCAACACCTCGGCTCCCATCTACGGGAGGCTCTGAGACCGTAAATGTCGGTAGCCTCATGGTATCTGTATGTGGGCTCTATCCTCGTCACCACACCGTTCTTGACGTGAGCTTTGAGGAAGCAGTTGTGTGTGTCGTTGGGAGCGCAGAGGAACACAAAGGTGTCTTCGGACCTGAATATGTCCCTGTATATGGTCTCCCATTCCCTGTTCGGGTAGTGGAGGATGGGGTTTTCTACCTTCACGACCGGCTCGAAGACTTTTAAGGAGAAGGTCGGAGTTGAGAGAAGGGCAAGGGACAGCCCTCCCGCCTTCACAAAGTCCCTTCTCGTGAGGCTCATACTCCACCTCCTTTTCTGATCCAGATCATATGATCTGACTCACGTTAATAAACATATGCTTTCAGAGTTGAAAGTCAAGGAAAATTTTTCAAGGTTTGCGAAGAACTTACATTTCAGGTCTTGAAGGTTAGCTCTCCCGCGTGTTTCATATAGTATAAGAGTCCGAAAGCGTAAACCGCTTCGAAGACGTGCCTCAGGAACTCCCTCGTGTATTCGGAGAGGACCATGCCGAGCAAAGAGCCTGTCAGGAGGACCATCACCCTGTCCGCCACCTCCTCCCTTATTACCCTCTTTTCCGTTTTCGGACCACCTCCCCTTATCCAGAAGTTTATGGAGGGTATGATGTGCAAAGAGGCACCGACGGTTATGAGGACGAAAAACCCGTATAAAAGTGTGTCAATGTGGACCTTCATCAGTGCAAAGTCTTTGGCACCGGCGGAGAGGGTCCCGAGGACCAAAGAAAAGACCAGTATAAAAAGGCTGAGGATAAAAAACCTTACGGTGACGTTGAGACCCTTCAAGGGACTCTCCCTTCTCCTCAGGGTGAGGAACAGAACGAGGCAAAAGAAAAGCACAGAACCGATCACCTGAAGACCTGAAACGTATATATGCTCCCAGCTCATCCTGCTCCAGCTTATCAGAAAGTCAACGACTATGAAGGTGTGGAAGGCGAGGTGAACCCAGAGGTATCTGCTGAGGGCAAGCCTCTCGACCTGTAGCATGGGAACGAGCATATACATGCTCCCCATGGCGACCGTTATGAGAAAACCAACCGTAAAGGTATGCTTCACGAGGAAGGGGTTCTGACCTGTGAGGAGCATGAGGGAACCCGCAAGGTAAAAGAGGCTCCCGACCCCCAAGAAGAGCCTTATCTGACCTCCCCAAAGTTTGGAGTTGAGGAGAAGGTAAGCGATGAAGATTAAAACAGAAGCAAGGTATACCTCCTCGAAGGACCTTCCCAGAAAAAAGAGACCCAAGGAGATCAAAAAAACAACCATGTGCATGTAAGCGAGAACCCTGAACCTCACCTCTATACCCTGCAAAACGGGATACATCTGAAACATGGTCCCGACGATCACCGAGGGTATGGCGAAGTAGACGATCGTGTCCACATAGTTTCCGAAACCGAAAGCCCTCTGGAGGAGGGAGACTATAACGAGGAGAAGACCAAAGAGTATGTATACGGAGGTGATCCTAAGAACCTTCATCCCTTTGGAGTTTCCTGAGTTCCTCGAGAAGCTCCCTGAACCTCTCGTCGGAGAGACCCCTTATCCTCTTCGCCTGCTTCAAGGTCACCGTGTAGGGGAGTATCCTCCTCAGGATAGGGTTCTTGAGCGGAGTGAAGCCGTATTTTATAAGTATGTCTAAAGCTTTAGGATACCTGTCCAAGAGCTTCCCCACGTTCGTGTTCTCGTCTATCACGAACTCCCCCTCAAGATCCTCCTTGTGGACGGGCTTTCCCGACCTCCATATCTTGAGGAGGTAGCCCTCCTTTACCCTCTTCAGCTCGTAGCTGTAGCCGAGTTCCCTCAGCCTAGGGAGGAGGTGGACGAAGGGTCTCGAACCTAAAACCTCCAAAACCTCGCCCTCTTTAAGATCTTCAAGGGCTTTCGTTATCTTTATGAGGGGCTGGGGAGGTTCCAAGTCCCTCACGTCCAAAAAGGGCATCCTGAAAAGATCTTACCACATCAGGATCTTAAGGAGGGTATCCTAAGTCGAACTGTCTCCGCAATCTTTGAAAATTGATATTGAAGTCCGAAATTCTAAAATAGTTGCAGGAGGGGTAGCGATGTTAGAGAAGGAAGCTCTCGACCTCATCGACAAGTATTTAGAGTCGGAGGACATAGCTAAGCACAACGCAAACCTCGTCTACTCCCTGCCAGCTATGGCTAACATCCTCTCGGGGGAGGTGATGAAGGAGTATATGCTGAGGAGGATCCTCTCGGAGGAGGAGATGCTCATGCACAAGGAGGGGTGGTGGTATCAGCACCAGCTTGCACTCCTCGGTCCATACTGCATAGGCTTCTCCGCAAGGGACATAGCTATGAACGGTCTCACCTCCAATTCGAAGGTTATGCCAAGGTCGAGACCCCCGAAGAGGCTTAGGAACCTCCTCGACCAGTGTGCCAACTTCATATGTTTGATATCCCAAGAGGTGGCGGGTGCTGTCGCCCTGAACGATCTCATAACGGTAGCCACCTCCTACGTCTGGTTCGAGGAGAGGTTCAAGGGGAGGAGATACACCCAAGACGAGATAGCCCACGCCTTCCAGAGCTTCCTCTACAACATAAACCTCCCCTTCAGGAGCGGCAACAGCCCCTTTACCAACGTCACCTTAGAGTTCGGAAAGCCAGCCCCTTACCTCGAGGAGGAGTTCATCGTCGTGGGCGGTAAGGTGATAGACAAAAAGTATAAGGAGATACCCCAAGAGATCTACGACAAGGTAGCCCTCGGATTCTTGCAAGCCATGTGGGAGGGGGACGCGGACGGGAGACCTTGGACCTTCCCCCTCATAACTGTCCAGATAACGGACAACTTCAACTTCGACGATCCCGTCTTTATGAAGTTCTTGGAGAACCTCGACAAGCACGGGGGAGCTTACTTCGAAAACTTTCTCTCAAAGCCCTTCCTCGAGAGGGGACTCGAGCCGAGGAACCCATACCTCCAGAGGAGCTTCTGCTGTAGGTTCCAAGTGGACATAGGCGAAGTTTTGAAGGTCTCGAACACGGGTTCCGTCTTCGGCAACGCTTCGGGTGTAGGGTCCATAGGTGTGATATCGATAAACTTCAACAGGCTCGGCTGGATACACAGGGGTAATAAAGAGACTCTCTTCGAGCATCTCAGAGACATACTCCTCAAGGCAAGGAGCGTCCTAAACAAGAAGAGGGAGTTCATAGACAGCCACAGGGACCTTTACCCCACCTTCTTCTACTACATGAAGGACCTCTCGACCCTCTTCAACACCATATCCCTCCAAGGTGGACACGAGGGTCTTATAAACTTCGGCTTCGCTGAATACGACAAAAGCGGTCGCCTTATCGAGGAGAGGTCGGGACTCTTCCATCCCGAAGGTCTCGAGTTCGCAAGGGAGGTGGCTGACTTCATCCTAAGGAACCTCGAGGAGTTCATGAAGGAGGACGGCGTCCCTTGGAACTTCGAATACGCCCCCGGGGAGACCGCCGGTCCCACCCTCGCAAGAAAAGATCTTGAGTTCTTCAGGGACGTAATGGAGGGAAGGTGGGAGAAATACAAACTTTACAGAGAATACTGGTTCGGGAAGATCGACGGGAGACCTCCCTACGTGAAGGGTAGCCTCGAGGGTTCGGGGGTATTCCTCACCGCAGGCTTCCAGCCCCCATTCGACGGTCCCTCCCTCGCAAAACAGCTCGAGGTCTCCTCCCACACCCAGAGGTTCGCAACGGGAGGCAGCATACAGCACATATTTTTGAATGAGATACCATCAGCGGAAGCCCTGAGGGAGTTCGTAAGAAGGACCTTCGAGAACCTCCCCATAATATACATGACCCTCACACCTACGTTGAGCGTTTGCAACTCCTGTTCCAAGAAAACTGTGGGTGAGCATTTCAAGTGTCCCTACTGCGGTTCGGAAGACACGGTCGTGTATTCAAGAGTGATAGGCTACTACAGACCCATAGCGAGGAGGATAAGGAGGGTGGACAGGGATAGATTTATATACGAGGGAGAGGAGAACTACTGGCAGGGGGGAAGGAGAGCTGACTGGGTGACGAGGAAGAAGGTCCTGATCAGGGAGCTTTTAGGGGCTTCCCTATGGGACTGAAGATAGCGAGCTTCCTAACCACCTCGAGGGAGGTCCCGGGGAAGTGGAGCTTGGCGGTGTTTCTCAAAGGTTGCAACTTCAAATGCAGGCACTGTTACAACTGGAGGCTCGTGACGGGCTACGAGGGGGCTGAGGTGAGCGAAGAGGAGGTGATAAACGAGGTCAAAAACCTACCCTTCCTCGAGTGCGTGGTCATATCCGGCGGTGAGCCTACGGTGAGTCCCCTCAAGAACCTCGTGGACTTCGTCTGCAGTATAAAAGAGGTGAGACCCGACATAAAGATAAGGATAGACACGAACGGCTCCAACCCTGAGGTCCTGAAAGAACTAAAGAGCGTTGTGGACGGCTTCGCTGTGGACATAAAGGCTCCCTTCGAGAAGCCCGAGCTTTACTCCTACGCAGTTGGGACGGAGGTTGACGTTGAGAAGGTAAAGGAGAGCGTTAGCTTGGCGGACGGTATGCCCCTCACCATATACAGGACGCCCAAGTTCCCTTGGCTCAAAGAGGAAGACATAAGCCTCATAAAGAGGTTCACAAGAAGATTAAGATCACCTTGGTTCCTCAACGAGTTCTTTGAGGTCCCCGACTGTCCCTTCAACGTTCCTTGAGAAGGGACACTTCGCCCCCTGCCTGCTTTTTCTCTTTTTAAGCTCCTCCTCTATCCTCCTTATGACCTCCAGCTTCCTCTCGTAGGTGCAGTATTCGGGTGAAACGAGGGCTGGGGGCTTTGCCTCAGCTGTCAGCCTGTGGACAACAACGGACCAAGGGACTATCTCGAGCATGTCCGCAGCGTAGCTCGCGTATTCTTCCAAGCTAAGCGTCCTGAACTCACCTCTCTCGTAGAGCCTGTGGAGGGCTGTGTTCCTCATAACGTATATGGGGTGGATCTTTATTCCGTCCACGGGTAAGGAGGCTATGAGCTTGGCGGTCTCTATAAAGTCCTCTCTTGCCTCACCCGGAAGCCCGACTATCGTGTGGACGCAGACCTTGAGATCGAACCTCTTGGCTCTCAGGACCGCATCAATGAGGTCGGAGACACCGTGCTTCCTGTTTATCCTTTTTAGCGTTTCGAAGTTCGCGCTCTGGAGTCCGAACTCGACCCATACCTCGAGACCTTTTTCTTTGTAAGAGGCGAGGAGTTCAAGGACCTCGTTTGGGGCGCAGTCGGGTCTCGTCCCAACGTCTATGCCGACCACACCTTCGAACTCGAGGGCTGTGTCGTAGAGGGACTTCAGATACTCCACATCTCCGTAAGTGTTCGTGTATGACTGGAAGTATATAAGGAAGCCTATCTTCTCCCCGTATCTTTCTTTCGCGTTCTCTATGCCCTTCCTTATCTGCTCCTTCAGAGGCTCCCAAGGGGAGAGGTGTTCCGGTCTCGAACCCTTGTAGCAGTAAATACATCCGCCCCTCCCCTTAGTCCCGTCTATGTTCGGACATGTAAATGGAAGGGCGACGGGTATCTTCTTCACCCTCCTTCCGAAGGTCTCCTTCGCATAAAGCCTGAAGTAGTGGACAAGCTCCATGGTAAGATCAAAATTTATGACAAAGTCATCATGAAATCCATAGCCCTCCTCCTGCTCTTCAGCTTCTCCTGGTCCTTAGACTTCTACGGGGAGACGAGGTTCCTCTGGGGAATACCGGTTACGGTCCTCGTTTATGCGGAGGAACCCGTGAGGGCTGTAGATCTTGCCTTTTCGGAGATCGTAAAAGTTGGAAAGAAGCTGAGCTACTACTCGGAAGGGAGCGAGATCTCAAAGATAAACAAAAACGCGGGGAAAAAGCCCGTGAAGGTCTCGGCAGTTACTTTAAAAACCCTCCTCACAGCCCTCGAGGTCTCGAGGATAACAGGAGGTGCCTTCGACCCGACGGTAGGACCTCTCCTAAAGCTCTGGGATTTCAAAAAAGGAGTTGTCCCGGAAGAGAGGTCCCTGAAGGAAGCTCTGAGGAAGGTAGACTACAGGAAGGTAAAGGTGAACGAGGAGGAGGGGACGGTCTACTTGGAGGAGGGTGCTGTTCTCCACCTCGGGGGCATCATAAAGGGTGCTATGGTCGACTCCGCGGTCGAGCTTTTGAAGAGTAAAGGAGCTTTAGCCGGTCTCGTTGCGGTAGGAGGGGACATCAGGGTCTTCGGGAAAAGACCGGACGGGAGACCTTGGAGGATAGGTGTTAGGAACCCGAGGGGTGAGGGGGTTATAGCGGTAATCGAGCTTAGGGAGGGTGCTGTCTCCACTGCCGGGGACTACGAGAGGTTCTTTGTAAAAGATGGGAAGAGATACCACCACATCCTCGACCCGAGGACGGGCTTTCCCGCGGAAGGGGTCGCGAGCGTGACCGTAATAGCGGAAAGCTCCGCCTTCGCGGACGCCCTCTCGACTGGTCTCTTCGTCCTCGGAAAGGAGAAGGCTCTTGATATACTGAAGAAGCTCGGACTCGAAGGGATAATAGTCACCGAGGAGGGGGAGGTGGTGGCGACGGAGGGGTTAAAGGGTTCAATACTCGCCCCTCAGCCTCCTGTGGAGGTATATCCCAGCTCCGAGGGAAAGTAAAAAGACCGCGGGCGGCAGGATGTAAACTTTCAGGGGTGTCGGTGGTTCGAGTATGAGGTAATACCAAGCGGAGACGGTCCCCTTTACGGGTTCCATCTCACCCTCCTGACCGTCGAAGACGGAGACAGCGAAGGGTATGAACCTTCCCGGCTCGAAGGAAGGGTCCTCAGGGTCCCCCGTCCTCAGCTTTCTAACGAACATTACCCTGTAGAGTCCGTTCTCGTAGAAGTAAGAAACCCTCACGTCGCTCCTTTCCTGATACTTGATCCTGTCGGGACCTTTAGCTATGAACTCCTTCGCACCCTCCTCCGCCGCACTCCACCTCCACACGTACATAGCCCTCTTCCTGTCACCTATGATAAAGTGGGGCTTTTCGGGTCCCTCTTGGATCTTCTGAGGAAACTTGAGGTAGACGACGTCAGGGGGGAGACCGTCTTCCCCCGTGTTCTTCTTCCTGTCCGACCACTCGAGTAGGATCGCCACCTCCTCGGAGGTGTAGACGCCCCTTACCCTAACGTTCGTGAGGACAGGTGTGAAGTTCCTCGGCTCTATGGTAACCTGCCCAGCCATAGGAAGGTCGAGGTATTCCACCTGATCCCATATAGGGTCCTTGGGACCTTCGGGGATCTTGTCCACCTTTACGAACCTTATGGAGGGTCCGAGCCTCCTCTCTAAGAATAGGGTCCTCACGTAGCAGGCTATAGCCCACCTCTGCTCGTCCGTGAGGGAGTCTTGGTAGGAGGTCATGGGAGTCCCGTCTATACCTCCCGTTATGGTGATGTATATGTCCTTGAGCGAGGTTCCCCTCCTGAACTCCCAAGGGTGGGTGTGGTTCACCGGATATATCTTGTTTCCCCAGTCGTCTTTGAACTTAGGCTCCCATATCTTCTCCCCGTCCCCCCTTCCGGCTTTCCCGTGACAGTCTATGCACTTCGCCTCCCCGTGGTAAAGCTCCTTTCCGAGTTTTACCATCCTCTCGTCGCACTTGGGGATCGAATCCACCTTTATGACCTCCACCTCCTCCATGTCCTCGAAGGCGTCCTCAGCGAAGGTCTTGAGGTATGCGACGAGGTCCCTTATGTCTTCATCGCTCAGCCTCTTCCAGCCGGGCATTGTGGTTCCGTGGAGACCCTCCCTTATGGTTCTGGCTATGTCCTCGTCGAGGGGTGGCATACCGGAGGCTGTAGTCTTGAACTTGTAAACTCCTACGGTGAAGTCCCTCGGCTTTGGAAAGGAGAAGTTCTCAGCGTAGCCCTTCCCGTCACCCTCGTAGCCGTGACACTGGGCGCACCACTCGTCGTATATCCTCTTCCCGTTCTCTACGTTGGCGGAAAAGCCCATAGCTACAGCGAGTATCACGAGAATGTATAACATCCCACCACCTCCTCACCAAGTCCTCGGCTTGTTGCCCGAAGCCTCGTAGATGTATAGGATCACCTTCCAGATGTCCTCCTCGGAGAGTCCGAGGTCTTCAAAGGAGGGCATAGCTGAATCCCAAGGTGTTGAACCGTCTGGGAGTCCCTTCCAACCCTTCGCTATCCTCCAGAAGACGAAGGACTCGGGGAGCTGGGCTATCGTGTCCGTTCCCCTGAAAGGTAAGGGTCTCGGGTTGAAAGCGTCAGCGAATATGCCGTTCCCGTCGAGGTCGTCCCCGTGACAGAAGAAGCAGTTCTGGTAGTATATCCTCTTTCCCTCCTCGAGATACTCCTTCAGCTTGTCCGTTTCTTTTCTGAGGGGGTTCTCAAGACCGAGGATCCTTATGGTCTTCCCCTTGAAGTCTATCTGTATGGGAGGTTCCGGGTGGACTATCCTCGGCGAGACAGGGGGGACGTATTTTGGCTTCACCCAGCTGTATACGAGGTAGGAAAGGAGCAGGGGTATCCCAAGGTAAACTATGATGAACCTCTGGACCTTGAGGTCTTCCCTTCCGAGGACAGCCTTTATGGGCGCCAAGAACCTCTGGAAGGTCTCCTCCTGTATGGAGTAGTAAATCAGAAGCCCGAAGACCGCAAGAGCCATGTACATCAGGACCACCTGGTTAGGGAGAGGGGGCATGAAGAGACCGACGCTCTTTAAAGCCCCGTATATAGCTATCAGGAGACCGAAGAACTGGAAGAGGGGTGACCTCTTGAGGAGGGAAGCTAAGAACACAAGGAGTCCAGCTCCGAGTATTACCGGATATATGTATCCTTCCATAGCTCAACCTCCCGTTTTTTTGAGGACCTCCTCGAGGATCTTGAGGGATTCGGGGAAGGTTATGGTCACCTTAGAACCGTTGCTCTGGAGGTAGGCTGCGACGGCGACTATCTCCTCCTTCGTGAGACCTATCGGAGGTTTGTGGACAGGTGGCATTATGTTTGCAAAACCTTCGGAGACGTAGTTTCCGGGAGCGACGAGGGCTTCGAAGACGTGTTCTTCAAAAGGTATCCCCCTCTCCTTCGCCTCCCTCTCCATGAGCGCACCTATTGTGGATATGGCGGGCGCCCTCATACCGGTCTCTTCCTTGACCGGGTGGCAAACCATACACTGCCCCTTCCCGAAGACTATGTTCTTCCCTATCTCGATAAGCTCTTCAACCGTTATACCTTCCTCTATCTTCACCTCCTTGGGAGGGTGGGACTCAGCTTGGGGAAGCAGGAAGAGACCTATGTAAGTGAAGAAGCCGTTTATGGCGAGGACCACTATAACGAGTCTGATTACCCCGCTCATGCTCTCTCCCCTCCTAAGCGCTCGTATCTCATCACGCTCCAGAAGAGGGAAGCTATGAGGGCGAAGAAGATGAGCGTCACGGCGGAGATAACTAAGCAGGCAAAGCCGTGGGTCGGAAGATACGCGTCGGGACTCGTGTCCTTCATTATCCCGTAAACGTGCCAGTACTGTCTTCCCCCCGACCTTATGTATCCCATGAGTCCCATGAGCCATGTGAAGGTGACCATCATGGCTATCAAAGCGTATTGGGACCTCTCTGGCATCTGACCCCACCTCGGCTCACCTATGACTTTTGCGTTCCTATACATGAGCGTGTCGAGGATGTAGAGGACTATTAAGGTCGCGAAGAATATACCGAACTGGATGGGTGAGAGGACCTTGACCCTGACAACCGCGGGGACCATGTAGCTGTAAACACCGAGTCCTATGAGTGCCAAAGAGGAGCCGACCATTATTATTACCCTCAAGGCTTTGCCTATACCAGCCCAAGAGACGGTAGGTTCCTTGTTGCTGAGCCTGAATATCTCGTAGCTGAGGAAAGTAGCCAAGAAAGATATCGTCACAGCCGTGTTCTTCGCAGCCATTACACCGAGCTTCCCGAGGAATGGGTGGTATGCACCTATCCTCCTCGCCTCTTCGAGGCTGAGGGCTACGCTGTGGGGTGTGAGCCAGACCGCGTAGCCGAGGATGACGATAACGAAAAGGAACTTGACGTATTTGAAATACCTCTCACCTCCCGGCATCTTGTTAAGCGAGACCCAGAGGTAGTAGTTCACAAAGAGCAGGATCGCGCCTATCAGGATCGCCTGCATAACCCAGAGCCAAGCGTAGAAACCTCCCATCAGCTGTATACCCATCTGCTCGTTGAAGGCGTATATCTCGACACCAAGTAGGTAGCCTATCGGCGGGAGTATCACGAGGAAGCCTATGGCTATCAAAGAGGATATGTACCCCATCCAGTCGTAGTAGGCTCTTTCTTCGGGGGTCTTCGCCGTTATGAACCTGTAAGCTGCGTAAGCTGCTCCGAGACCCGCACCGAAGACAACGTTTGCAACGAGCCTGTGCAGGAACAGGGGTATCCACATGTAGGTGTTTATCGCCTCCCACCTGTTCACAAGTTCTCCCGTTTCGGTCACGCCACCCGGAGTAGTCATGAATCCTATCCAAGCGTTCGGAACCAGAAGCAGAAGCGTCCCGAAGACGTTCAAAAGAACACCGAGGAGTATGTGGGTCCCCTTCCCTATCTTCCCCCAAGTGTAGAAGTAGAGGTAGCAAAAGAGAACCTCAAGATACATAAGACCTATGTAGACCCACCATGTGGGACCCAGTATCTTCACCAAATAGTCTATGAACTTGGGGTATAAGATAGGGAGGCTGACCATAAGGACAGCGCCGAGGACCGCAGTGAGTGTGTATGCCAAGGTAAAGAGCTTTGCGAAGTCGTGGGCTATCCTGTCGAGCCTCTCGTCCTTCTTCCTCCAGCCTATGAACTCCATAGCTACGGTGAATATGGGGACGCCGAGGACGAAGGCTGCGAAGTTGAGGTGGAGCTGGGCGACTACCCAGACCCACACCCTCGAGCCGAGAACGGGGAACTGCCTGTAGCCGTCTTCAGCGGGAGGGAGTATGTTCTTCAGGAGGTAGAGGACCCCGAAGCCGGCGAGCAGTATGAGGGTTATCTTGAGGAGACCTTTGAGAACTCCCAAGTAGACCTTTCCCATCTTTCCCACCCCATCACTTCTTGGTCATGGTCACGTTAACGCTCGTGACCTTCCCCGGCTTTACCTCCACCTCCTTCACAACTTCTTTCATGCCCGGGTGCCAGAACCAGACCTTGTATTTACCCGGGGGCAGGTCCCTTATCTCGAACTCACCCTTTTCGTTTGTCACCGTCGCGTAAGGGTGCTTTGAGATGTAAACGTAGCCCCACATCCAAGCGTGGGCGTCGCACTTTACCCTGTGCAGTCCCCTCGTCCTTATGGGCTTCCTTATCACCTGACCCTTCTTGGGGAGGGCGAGGTTGTAAGCTGTCCTTTCCCTTCCGCTCTTTAGGATCTTGTTTATGTGGGTGTTGTGGAGGAAGGGATCGCTGTTCTTAAAGACGAACTTAGCTCCCTTTACCTTGTAGCAGACCTGAACCAGAGGTTCGAAGTAGCAGTCCACGTTGTCTATAACGCAGTCCTTCTTGGGAGGAGCTTTGCCCCTCTTTACGTCCTTTACCACAACTATGACGTTCTTGAGACCGAGGTCGGGTGCTATCTCGTAGAGTCTGGCTGGCTTGCTCGTTCCGCAGTAGTCGGTGTTCTTGGTGATCTTCAAAATGGGGTCCTTGTATTTCTTCGCGGCTTTCACCTTCCCCTTGATCACACCGCCGTTCTTTACCTCGATCACCTCGTAACCGAGAGCTGACGACAGGCTCAGAAATGTAAACATGCAGAGGACTTTGAGGCTTAAGTTTTTCATGACACCACCTCCTGTGCGGGATTTTATTATAACAAAATTTTCTGATGAGAAAGTCATTTATTCCGCCCCCATTATGAGCCTGACGCTCCTCTCAAGCTCCTCTTCGAGTATGTAGTGTTCGACAACCTTCCTCACGATCCCCTTACCGTCTATGAAGACTATGACCGGGACGAAGTTGATCCCGTAAGCTTTGAGGAGCTTAGGATCGTTCCCCGCGAACATAGGAAAAGGAAGGTCGAAAGCCCTCTTGTAAGCCTTCACGAGCCTGCTGTCCTTTGCCATAACGTTTATCGTCAGGATCCTAACCCTTTCCCCGTATCTCTTGTGGACCCTCTTTAGGAAGGCTATTATCTGGGTGCAGTAGTGGCAGGAGTTGTGGGTGAAGTATATTATCGTGGGTCTGTCTATGAACTTGCCGAAGTCCACCCTCCTGTCGTTCTCGTCGAGGAGAGGGAAGGTGGGAGCCTTCTCACCCACCTTAACGGAGCCAAAGCAAATAGTTGTCAGGAGGAGGATCAGGAGGAGCTTCATCTTTCCACCTCCATACCGAGAAGCTCGTATGTGAGGAAGTTCCTGTAGTGGTGTCCGTATATTGCTGGGATACCCTCCTCTTCAACGTGGGCGTAAGCGAATATGTTGACCGTTTCCTTTTGGGGAGGTTCGAGCTTTACATCCCTTCCCCTCGAGAGCCTTATTCTGTTGGGCGGTATGTTTCCGAAGTAGAAGTCTTTGAGATCCGGTCTCCTCTTCGCCTCCGCAAGGTCCACGGGGACCCAGACCTTACCGTCGTAGAACCTAACCCAGCTTATGGTCCTCAGGCAGTCCGCCTCGTAAGAATCTTTTTTCTTAATGCGGGAGGGGTAAGGTAGCACAAGCCCCTCCTCCCAAGAGACTGGAATATTCTTATACATGAGACAACTCCTGAAGAGGGCGTGGAACTCGTCGCACCTTCCAATCTTCTGCTGGAATGTAAGGACGCTCACCCCCATACCGCACACACCGTCGACGAGCTTGGTCCTCTCCAAGATCGCCTCGAAGAGCCTCCTCGCTATCCTCCTCGGGTCCTTTTCCCTGCCTACCACCCTGTCCGTGAACCTCTCTATCTCTTTGTCCCAGACCTCCCACCTCGTGGGCTTGAGGCAAAGGTCCCGCCTTATGCTCCTGTCCTCGACGGGTCTTTCTCTAAACCTCCTTATCCTGAAGGAGACCTCGATCTTGGCTTCCTCCACCCTGCCCGCCTCTATGAAGACCATCCTGTTCCCCCAGACCTTTTCTTCCGTGATCCTGAAAGGGAGGGGGGAGCTGACTTTTAGCTCCTCCACCTTTTGGAAGCGGTCGGAAGCTGGAAGGGGTATCCAGATCCTTACCCTCTTCATGGGTCTTAGGATCTCGGTCGAGTGGGTAATGCGAAGGTGGACGGACCTCACCCTCCTGTCGTCCACGCCCGAAAAAGAAAAAGAAAGGAAGAGAAAGGGGAGAGCGGTCAGGAGGTCTCTCCTCGTCATCTTACCACCACCTCGCCCCTCACGCCGAGTATGATCACAGGTCTCTCCGGGTCGTTGGTCCTAACTTCCAAGGTCTTCAGGATCCTCCCCGGGAAGACAGCCCTCGATCCCGTGTCCACCTCCATCCTTATCACCGCCTCGCCTCCCGGAGGTATCTCCGCCGAACTGGCGGAGGCTTTGGTGCATATAGTTCAGGCGGGTGTTAAGCCCCCTATCCTTAGGACCTCGCTTCCCTCGTTCTTGATCCTGAACTCTACCTTTATCACCTCACCCTTCACCACCTTCCCAACGTCCACGATGGTCTTCTCAACGACAGCCCTCGGCTGGGCGAGGGCTAAGCTAAGGACCAAGGTAAACAGTAAGGTCAACCTCCTCATCTCCCTTCACCTCCACCTCAAGCTCTTTTATCCCGAAGAACTCGTGCCAGACTTTCAGCTTGTATCTGCCGGGAGGGACACCTTCTATCTTGAACCTCCCCTTTTTGTCCGTTATGTCCGCAAAGGGGTGGTCGAAGATGAAGATGTAGCCCCTCATCCAAGGGTGGGCGTTTGACCTCACGTATATGTACCCCGTCTTCTCCTGATACCTGTGGAACCTCTTTATGGGTCTCCTCACCTCGACACCTTTTTTCGGAAGCGCCAAGTTGTAAACGGTAGCTCCCGTCTCGAGGGGTCTCGTCTTCCTCCACTTCTTGTAGGCGAGACCGATCTTGAGCTGAATCGTGTGGAGTATGGGGTCTTCGTTCTTGAAGACGTACTCGCCCCCCACGAAGCCGACGCTCACCCTCGGATGCACCTTGCAGTTCTTGATCGTTATCCTCACCTCGGACCCCTTCACGGGACCCTTCGCCCCCTCTACCCAAACTACCGCGTCCTTAACGCCACCCTTCGGACCTGTCTCCACTTTCCTCAGGACAGCCTCCTTACCGCATACAACGACGTCCATGGTAACCTTCACCTTCTCGGGAGGGGGAGGGGGACCTTTGAGGACCACCCTTCCCTTTATAGTCCCGGACCAGACGAGGGTGATGACCGTAAGAAGAACGAGAAGGGACCTCATCCCGCCAACCTCCTTTCGAGGAGTAGCCTGCCCAAAGCCCCCGGCACAATTATCCAAGCGACGAGTATGCTCCAGAGAACGGGGGGACTAACGTAGGGTGGTATCTCAACGGTTGCGAAGCCGAGCATAGCTTTTAGCTCTCCCACGTGCAGGAGGTTCACCATCCTGAAGACGTCCACGGGGTTAAGAAGCAGGAGGAAGGTAAAGAGAGCTTTGGAAACCATACCCTTTGTGACCACGAGGAGACCGAGGAGGGAGAGGTCGTAGAGGATGACTATAACTATCCAGAGGAGGAGGGAAAGGGCGAGGACCCTTGTCCTTTCACGTATCAGGAGGGAGGCTGTCATGGAAAGGAGAAGCATCGAGGTTCCGAGGAGCAAGGAGGAGAGGAGGAAGACGAGGAGGGAAGGGAGGACCCAAGAGCCGAACTTTATAAAGACCAAGGCGAGAGCGGGAAGGTAGCCTGCGACCACCGTCCCGGCGAGGACGAGTGCGTATCCCGCCACCTTACCCGTCCAGAGTTCTTCGGGTGTCGCCACCGAGGAGAGGAGTATCGGTAGAGTCCCCTTTTCCCTCTCCTCAGGGAAGGCTCCAGAACCGAGGACCAAAGCTATAAGGGGTATGAGGTAGGTGACCAAGGTGAGGAGGCTCACAAAAACTGCCTCGAACTTCCTAAAACCCACGACCCCTGCGGGAGAACCCCCGAAGTAGGAGATGGCGAGGGTAAAGATAAGGAGCGTTACCGCCGAGAGCTGTATCCACCTCGTCCTGTATTTGTCGAGGACCTCCTTCCGGACTATACCCTTCACCTCCTCACTTACCATCCGAGACCACCTCCTCCAAGGAGGGTCCCCTCATGATGAGGTCCTCGACCGCATCTTCGTGTTCCAAGAGGGCTTTCAGAAACTCCATCTTCCTCTTCGGAGGGACCTCGGCTATGAGGAAGTCTCCCTTCTTGGTGACGCTTGCTGCACCGTTCTTCTTGAGGACCTCGATAAGGTCCGACCTCTTCGCCTTCACCACGAACCTGACTGGCATGGAGAGGTAGACCTCTTCCGGGGAACCCTCAGCTGCGACCCTCCCCTCCTTCAGTATCACGATCCTGTCAGCCCTCTCCTCCACCTCGCCCACAACGTGGGTTGACATGACGACCGTAGTCCCATTATTCTTTAGCTCCTCAACTATCTCGAAGAACCTGACGACTCCCTCCGGGTCGAGACCGGAGGTAGGCTCGTCCATCACCAAGAACTCCGGTGGACCGAGGAGAGCCTGCATCACGTTTATCCTCTGCTTCATACCTTTGGAGTACTCACCCACCTTCCTCCTCAGGTCCTCCTCGGTTAAGAGTCCGAAGGAGAGGACCCTCTCCACCTCCTTAATTCCGAAGCCCTTTAACTTCGCGAAGAAAAGTAAAGTCTCGAGACCCGTGAGGTTGTCGTAGAAGGAGACCCTCTCTGGCATGAAACCCACCTTTTTCCTGAACGAAGCCCATTCCTCTCTTGAGGGTTCCTTCGAGTCTACGAGGACCTTTCCGGAGGAGGGCTTCTCTACGCCCACCATGACCCTGAGGAGCGTCGACTTCCCAGCACCGTTTGGACCGAGTATACCCACGAACTCGCCCCTTCTTACCTTCAGCGACACCCCCTTGAGAGCCTCCACACTCCCGTAAAGCTTGCTGACATTCACCAGCTCCAACATCAGTGAACCACCTGAAACTTCTCAAGGTCCGCGTAGTAGAGGGAGGGCTTGACGTCGAACTTCCTCGCAAGCTCCCTCCAGTTCTCGTGGGGAGGTCTCATCAGGGGTTTCGGGTCCACCACCTTCGAAGCTTCAAAGACCGGAAACTGCTTCTCGACGAAGGTAAGGGCTTGAAGGGCCGGACTCGTGAAGAGGAACTTGGAGAGGGGATACCTCCAGAGGACCATGTCCACGTAAGAACCGGTTTCGTAAGGGAAGTCCCCCACGCCGTCGCCGTCCACGTCCCAACCTATGTAGTCGCTCCAGTAGTTACCCTCCCAGATCTCTTCCCTCTTCGTCGAGATGAACCTCACCTGTATCCCGTTGTTTATAAGGGAGTTTCCGCTTATCCTGTTCTCCTCCGAGGCTGCGAGACTCCATATACCTATCAGGCTGTTCATGATCAGGTTTCCGGAAAGCTCGTTCTTGTAAGAGCCGAAGAAGTAAACACCGCAGCTGTTTCCTATAACGACGTTGTTCCTTATGACGCTCCTTTCCGCCTGTATTAGGAGTATCCCGTGGGTCGTGTTCCCGACAGCTGTGTTGTTCTCTATGACCGCCCTCTTCGTATACATGATGGCGAGACCGAGGAGGTTGTTTTTTACGAAGTTCCCTCTCCAAACCCCCCTGTCCACCCACATGGTATGTATGCTGTATCTCGAGTCCTCTATCCTGTTGTTCTCGACAACACCCTCGTGGGAGACCTCCATGTATATACCGTCCTTGCAGAACCTCAATTTGTTGTTCCTTATGACAGCCCTGTGGGAACCCGTAAGGTCTATGCAGTTCCCCCTCTGGTTCACGTCGAGTTCCCTCTCACCCTCCACGTAGTTGCTCTCAACGACGAGACCCTCGCTCTCGACAGCCTTTATACCTATCGAGGTCCCTATTATCTTCGTGTTTCTTATGACAACACCCTTCGACTTCTCAACAACCACGCCGAGGGTTCTCTTTCTGCCGGACCTCTTGTGCTTTAGGACGAGACCCTCTATCACAACTCCGTCCGCCCTTATCCCCACTATGTAAGCCTCGTCCGAGGGTATGAAGGGGTTGTCGGTCCCCTCCCATAGGATAACGGGATCACCAACACCCTTTATGTGGACCCTCTTCTCTATCAGGAGGTTCTCTTCATAGACGCCACCCTTCACTAAGATGGTATCACCCTCCCTTGCGTTTTTCAGAGCTTCCCTCAAACTCCTGAACTCACCACCTTCTCCGACGGTCACCACCTTCCCCTCAGCCGGAACCGGAAGGAGCATGAGTAGTATGCAAACGAGGACGAGACCCGACTTCCTGAGCTGTCCTCTCTTTTTCCTGAGAAGAACGGGGCAGAGTTCCTCGTCCCAGAAGTTCTCGTGGCACTCGAGACACAAAAGACACTCCCTCCTGTCTATACTCCCGTCCCTTTTTATGGCGTTTGGTCTGCATGTAGCGGAGCATATCACGCACTTCCTGCAGAGTTCGTATCTCTTTATCTTCATGAAGGGTATCCACCTCGAAAAAAGGAGCGAAGGTATAGCTATAGCTCCCCCGAGGGGACAGATGTATCTGCAAAAAGCCCTGTAGACGAGGACAGAAACGGCTGTTATGATCAGGAAGTAAGCTACGAAGGGTGCTTCCCTGTTTAGCCTCAGGATGAAGGTCTTGAAGGGTTCCACCTCACCCATGAACTCCGCAAGGTGAAAGCTGAAGAAGGAGACTGTAAGTATCGCAAGGAATATGAAATACTTCAGGTAGACGAGCCTCCAGTGTAGGTTGTACGGGACAACTATCTCCTTTGAGAAGGGGATCTTTCTGTAGATCCTGTTTGCGAGTTCGAGCATAGCCCCGTATGGGCAGAGCCAACCGCAGAAGGCTCCCCTTCCCCAAAAGACCATCGTGAGACCTATGAAGAGAAAGCTGAGGAATATGAAAGGGTCGAGCATGTAAAGGCTAAAGAGGGGAAATGAGCCTTCCTTTAGGTTGTTGAAGAATATGACCACGTTCATGACTGTGGGCTGAGCTTTTAGGTATATGCCCACGTAGAGGAAGGAGACGAAGAGGATGGGGTATCTGATAAGGTCAACGAGCTTCCTTTTTTTGGATATCCTGTCCTTTAAAAGTAGCGTTGTGAGTATGACCGCGAGAAGCACGGAAAAGGCCACTATGTGAGGAGCTTTCATCTCCCATATTTGCTTCCACACTTCGTTCATTCGAGGAACCTCCCGGGTATCCGGTAAGGGACCGAGAAGTTCCTCACCTTCTTCTCACCGTCCACCCGGAAGGGGACTATGAGGTTCAGGAGGAACTCCCTCGTGGGGTCTATGAACTCGGAGTTCACGAAGAACAAGCCCCCTTCCTTAAAACTGGGAAGGTCTTTGACCTTGAGGTCCTTCTCGGTTATTATCCTGTAGTCCGTCTCCCTGAATATGTGGGTGACCCCTCCTTGCTCTATGTTGAAGCCGTCGAATATACCACCCCTCGCAAAACCCTTCCCTTTAAAGGAGACCTTTCCTTCGGTGGAGAATATGAGGAGGACGAAGTTTGCCTTTTTCCCCATAGCGAACTCGTAAACCCTGTCCTTTAAGAGGTTCCTCCCGACGGAGGGGGGATCGATGACCGCGAAGTAGAGGTCGAGGTAAACCTCGTCAGTTTTGAGTCCTAAATCCTTCCCCGTTATCCTCACCCTCTTTACAGCACCTATCTTGAGAAGCTCCTCCCAAGGGATCCTCTCGTAAGTCTTTTTTATCCTCCTCCTCGAGACCTTCCTGACCTTTAAGATCCCCAATGCTTCCGCGAGCATCCTCGCACTGTTCACTATGATCGAGTTCTGGACGACGGCGGTTACGGTGGCTCCAGTTATAACGTCCATCGATATCTCCCTCCCCACCCTCAGCTCACCCTTTATGCTCTTTCCCTTATACTGCTTTAAGAACTCGTGATACTGCCTTTCACTTAGCCCTATCAAGACTATAGGCTCCGAGTGGTAGATCAGCTTCACACCGGTTATGTTTCCTTCCGTGTCTATGCCTATCAAGGTTTCCATGTGCTTTCCCGAATACCCCACAAGGTTCGGTGTCCAGTCCTTCGAGATCAAAACGTAACCGACGAGCTTCCCGTTTTTGTATGCTTCCCAGTACCTTTCCTTTTTGACGAACCTGTCCGCGTCTATAACGTCCGAGAGCTTATACCTGTATCTGTGTTCGAAGAACTTCCAGGGACTCTTGGAGAAAGCGTTAAAAATAAAAAGGAGGAGAAAAAGGAAAAAGAGGTGAGGAAGGGGGCGAGGCATACCACTAAGCCTCCACGATGAAGCGGGACCTCATCTCGAGGTGCAAAGCGTGGCAGAAGTTGGTGCAGTAGATCCAGAAGACCCCCGGCTTGTCTGCTATGAAGGTGACCGACTTGGTCTGGAAGGGGGCTACGACGAAGTTTATGTTGTAGTTGGATATGCAAAAGCCGTGTGTGAGGTCCTGTATCTCGTCGTTGTTGGTGACTATGAAGGTCACCTTGTCCCCCTTCTTTACTCTTATCTCGGTGAGTCCGTAGACGGGTGCGTTTGCGGTCATCTTCACTATAACGTGTCTTCCCTTCCTGATTATCTCGGACTTGGTAACCGCTAAGGGATGCTCGAACATGTCGTGCCTGTGCTTTACCACCTTCTCGACTATGTCCCTCCTCACGATTATGCAGTCGTGGGGTTCGAGCCAAGCGGGTTCGTCCTTTACCAGCTTCATCTTCCTACCGCTTATGTCTATGAGCTGGTCGTTCTCCACCTTGAGGGGTCCGACGTTTAGGAACCTGTCTTTCGAAACTTTGTTAAGAGCCACGAGCCACTTCCCGTCCGCCTCTTTGGTTTCTGCCATCGAAGCCATTATGTGTCCTATCTGGTAGTGGATGTCGATTATGTCGACTATGGCGTCTTTGGACCTCCTCGGAGATTCTATGGCTTTCTCTATGTTCCACTTGACGACGGTCGAATCTATGAAGCAGGAGGTGTAGGCGTTCCCCCTTCCGTCGAAGGTGGTGTGGAGGGGTCCCAGTCCCACGTAGGGCTGGGCTACTATGCAGTCTTCAGGCTTTATCTTGCCCTCGAACGCCTTGTCAACGAGTTCGAGGTCGACGACCGTGCATGTAGGATCCACTTTACCCGAGCTTATGGCGTATCTACCGTCTGGTGTTACGTTAACACCGTGGGGGTTCTTGGGAACGGGTATCCTGAGGACGAGTCCGGGGTATCCCGTCTTCCTCGTCCCGTCTATGACCTTTACCCCGTTCACGACGGTGTAAGCACCTCTCCTCAAGGCTTCCCTCACCTTCTCCCAGTTGAAGATGATCAGATAGTCCTGATCCCAAGCGAGCATCTCCGATATGGTGACTCCTTGCTCGGGGTTGTAGGAGTTTGCCATGGAGTACTTACCTTGGTAGTCGGTAGCTGCGAGGTCGAGGTTCTCCTCGAGGATTATCTGGCATACGATCTCCATCCTCTCCGCGTCTATGATCGTGTGGACGCCGTAGTATTTGCTCGGTGGCTTCCTCGGGTCGTTGGGAACCGGGACTTGGAACTCACCGTTTACAACAACCCACTCCGTCTTGGGATACCTTTGGGGGAATAGTCCGTGGACGCCTTGACAGTTGGGTATGTCAACTATCGCGTCCGTCTCCATGTAGTCGAGCCTTATCCTCGCTACCCTGTTGTTCGCCTTGTCGTTTACGAAGAGATACTTACCGTCGTAGGTCCCGTCCTTGTAAGAGCCGTGGACGTGGTGGGTGTCACCAACGTATTTGCCCCTGAGGAGCTTCTTGCTCTCGTTGGTTATTCCCCATCCCGTCGCCACGTCCATGTTGAAGACGGGTATCCTCTTGAGACACCTCATGGAGGGTATGCCGAGGACCCTAACCTCTCCCGAGTGTCCTCCGCTCCAGAAGCCGTAATACTCGTCAAGCTCCCCGGGTTTTACCTCGTACTTTAGCCCGCCCCTCCTTCCGGCGACCGACTGGGAGGGAAGGAGGGAGCCTATACCTACAACCGCACCTCCAAGCCCGACGAACTTAAAGAAGTCCCTCCTGTTCATGGTCCTCACCTCCTCAAATTACTTGCAAACGCCCCCGCCGTACTTCTTTATGTCATCGAGCCTTCCCATAAGCTTGAGAGCGTAAGAGACGAGGTGCCACCTCTCCTCGTCGGTCAAGGAGTCTTGGTAAGAAGGCATACCCGATCCGTCGAGACCAGCTGTGAAGGCGAGGTAGAGCCTGTCGGGTGCGAAGCCCATCTTCAAAGCTCCCGTTGTGAAGTCGAAGGGGACTATCTTGTCTCCCCAGTCGTCCTTCAGCTGGTCAGCCTTAGGACCGTCTCCCTTACCCTCCATGCCGTGACACTCCCAGCACTTCATCTTCTTGTAAAGCTCCTTACCCTTCGCCACCGAATCGGGACAGCCTACCCACTTTGGCATCTTCACCTTTATAGGCTCGCAGGGTTCCTCCTCGCGCCATCTCTCCGAGAAGGTCTTTATGTACTCGACGACAGCCCTTATCTCCTTCTCCGAGAGGTCAGCGTGTCCGGGCATCCCCGATCTCGGTATGCCGTTTCTGACGGTCCTCATGAGGTCCTCGTCCGTCGGGAGACAACCGCTCGGTGTCGACCTGAACTTGAAGACACCCGAAGTGAAGTCCCTCGGGTATATGGTCCATACGAGTCCGCTCTTCTCCACCCTGTGGATCACACCTATGATCCCTCTCCCGTCACCCTTCTCTCCGTGACATATGACACACCTGCTCATGTAGACCTTCTTCCCGAGCTTCACAAGTTCCGGGTCAGGCTTCCACTCAGCCCTGAGGAACCCCGCTGCCCCCAGAAGGATTATCCCGAGGATCAGCACCCTCATAAGAAGCACCTCCTACGTTTATTACCTAATAGTTTACAAATTTCGGATAAGAAAATCAAGTAATGACTTTATCTGTTTTTACACCTCTCCAGAAGCTCCGCTATGTGGTCGGAGGCAACACCCATGCTCCTTACGTGTCCCTCCCCCGCAACTATGAACGTCGCTATCCCCACCACCTCCCCCTTTGAGTTTAGGATAGGTCCCCCGCTACTCCCGTAAGAGAGGGGAGCGCTCGTGAGGAGGAAGG
>WFYM01000211.1 GCA_015490115.1 Aquificaceae bacterium | reverse complement strand
GCTACCACCTGCGCCACACCCCGTCAATTATTATTATACTTATCCCTTTTTGTGTTTGAGTTCAACAAGTTCGAGGAGCTTCTTAGAGGGTTTGAAGACCACAACCTTCCTGTCAGGAACGGGAACTTCCTCCCCCGTCCTCGGGTTCCTGCCTATCTTCTTTTTTCTGGTCTTTACGAGGAAGGTTCCAAAACCCGATATTTGAACCTTCTCACCCTTTTTCAGTGTTTCCTCCATTATCTTGAAGATCTCGGAGACTATCTCGTATATCTCCTTCTTGGTTACCTTGAGTTCGCTGTTGCACCTCTCGTATACGGAGTTTGCTATGTCCTTCTTTGTCATCTCAAAACTCCGGACGGACAGGAGGTATACTTAAAGTATACACCTTTCACATCTTCCATTTCTTCTTGAGTATCTCGCCCAGCTTGAAGCCTCCGGTAGTGACTTCTTCTGTCTTCTCCGCCTCCTCCTCACCTCTGAGAGCCTTTATCGAAAAGGTTATTTTCTCCTCCTTCGGATCCATGTCTATTATCTTAACCTCGTAGTTCTTTCCCACCTCTACCCTGACGTCCCTCGGGACCTCGGAGAAGGGCAAAAGCCCTTCAACACCTTCGGGGAGTTCTAAGAAGGCTCCGAAGGGGAACACCTCCTTTACTTTGAGGTTAAGGACGTCACCGACCTTATACTTTTCCTTTACCGTCTCCCAAGGGTTGGGGGTGAGCTGTTTTATACCGAGCTTTATGTATCTCCCGTCCGTTCCCAAGATCATAAACTCCCTCTCCTCGCCCTCTTTCAGAACCTCCTCCACCCTCTTGGGCTTCGTCCAAGATAGGTCGCTCCTGTGGACGACTCCCTTCACCTTCCCGTTGCCGAGACTAACTATAGCCCTGCTCCCCTCTATCTTGAGGACCTTGCCGACCACTTTAGTTCCGGGCGGGTTGGTCTTTAGGAACTCCTCCCAAGGTTTCGGTTTAGTCTGCTTTATGCTGAGTATGACCCTCTTCCTCTTTGCGTCGAGCTTCAGGATCTTCACCTTAACCGTCCCGCTTTTCGGAGGCTCTTCGTCCACCCAGCTCACTTCCTCGGGCGGGACGAAACCCTCCACACCCTCCTCTATTTCAACGACCACACCCTTCGGACCTGACTGGACCACCTTGGCTTCTAAGACGTCACCCACTTTGTGTTCCTTCAGGAACTTCTCCCAAGGGTTCTCCTTCATCTCCCTGAGGGAGACGACTATGAACTCTTTGTCCTTCGGCTTCTTCTTGACCTTGACTTTCAGGGTCTCGTCTATCTCAGCGTAGTTGTAAGGGTTCCTGTCCCTTCCCCAAGAAAGCTCCTCTTTGGGCAGGAAAGCCCTCAAGGCACCGTCTATGAGGAGGGTTATACCCTTAGCTGGGTCTATCTTTATCACCCTCCCCTCTACGACGTCACCTTTTTTGAGGGTCTTCAAAAGCTCCTGCTTCCTCCTTTCCCTTTCTTCTTCTACGTAAGCTTTGTGGGAGACGACTATCCTCGCTTTACCTTTTTGGAAGGTAAGCTCGAGGACCTTGACCCTCACGGGCTTTCCTTCTACCACCTTCTTCCCAGCCTCCGAGGAGGGCATAAAAGCCTTCACCCCGTCTATGTCTACTATGAACCCCCCTTTTGTCTTCTTCTCCACCTTTGCTACGAGGTCCCTCCCCTCCTCATGGGCTTTCCTTATCTTCTCTATCTCCCTTTTTTCCGCCACCACCCTGTAAGAGAGAATCGGGTTCTCGAGTCCGGGGGATATCCTCACTATGACCGCTTGGACCTCGTCCCCCTCCTTGGCTTCGGGAAGCTCCTCCTTTGGTATCACCCCCTCCACCTTGTAGCCTATATCCACGTATACGAACCTATCGTCCACTTTTACTACCTTACCGCTTACCAACTTCCCTTTCCTGAAGCTCTCCTCCTCCGGGAGGACTTCGCTCAGGAGTTTTTCAAATTCGTTCATGGGGTCCTCCACAGGAAAATACATTATAGCAGAAGACCCTTGCGGTTATGTATATTATTAACCTTGAGGAGGCGAGATGGAGTTCTTCTTCTTTCTGGACGTCTACGCTGACAGACAGCTGATAGACTACTACATCCTCTCCTTCAAGCTGGGAAACCTGAAGTCGGTAGAGCTGAAAGAACTCTCCGGGAAGAGCTACATAGTGAGGATCAAAGACTGGGAGAGGTTCAGGAAGACCACCTACGACATAGTCCTCTACGAACTCGGTGATGAGATAGAGAGGTTCAAAGACATAGAAACCGCCATCAGGGAGGGTTACAGGATAGCTTACAGGGAGGCTTCGAGAAGGGGGGCGAAGAGGATAGTCCCAGCGATAGGCTACGGTAACCCTCCCGTCGACGTGGTGAAGAGGTTCTTCCCCGTTCCCTTCGAGTTCGAGAAGTTCCCGGACGACATAGACAGCTTCCTTGAGGAGATAGTAAGAAGCACACCCCGTGAGCTTTCCACGAGAGGTATAGACGATGACGAAGTCCCTTTCTGAACTCCTCGAAGAGCTGACCCCGAAGAGGATAGTCGAGGAGCTGAACAAATACGTAGTCGGTCAGGAGGAGGCAAAGAGGGCTGTAGCTGTGGCTCTGAGGAACAGGTGGAGGAGGCAGAGGCTCCCCGAATACATAAGGGACGAGGTAGCCCCAAAGAACATACTGATGATAGGACCGACAGGTGTTGGGAAGACGGAGATAGCGAGGAGGCTCGCCTCCTTAATAAAGGCTCCCTTCGTAAAGGTGGAGGCTACAAAGTATACGGAAGTGGGCTACGTGGGGAGGGACGTAGAGTCGATGGTTAGGGAACTCGTGGACGTCTCCTACCAGATGGTAAAGAGGGAGTATATGGAGAAGGTGAGGGAGAGGGCGAGGAGGCTCGCCGAGGAGAGGATACTCGACTACCTCACACCCCAGCAGTTCACAAGCTTCGGAGTTAGGGAGGTCCAAAGCCCGAGCAAACGAGAAGAAATGAGGGAAAAGCTCAGGAAAGGTGAGCTGGACGACAAGGTCATAGAGATAGACGTCCAAGAGAAGGTCGTTCCCATGATAGGGATAGCCGGACCTCCGGGACTTGAGGAGCTTGAAAACCAGCTGAGGGAGATGTTCTCGAACCTTATGCCCACAAAAAAGAGAAGGAGGGTCAGGGTAAAGGAGGCTCTACACATACTCGAGCAGGAGGAGGCGGAGAAGCTGATAGACAAGGAGGAGGTAGCGAGGGAAGCCATCTATAGGGCTGAGAACTTCGGGATAATCTTCATAGACGAGATAGACAAGATAGCCATAAAGACGCCGGGGGCTGGACCGGGGGTCTCGAGGGAGGGTGTCCAGAGGGACCTCCTCCCGATCTTGGAAGGGACAACCGTAAACACCAAATACGGTCCAGTAAAGACCGACCACATACTCTTCATAGGAGCTGGAGCCTTCCACATGGCGAAGCCCTCCGACCTCATCCCTGAGCTTCAGGGAAGGTTCCCCATAAGGGTGGAGCTAAAGCCCCTCACAAAAGAGGACTTTGTGAGGATTCTCACCGAACCGGAGAACGCCCTCACGAAGCAGTATATAGAGCTTCTGAGGACCGAAGACGTCCACATAGAGTTCACCGAGGACGCTATAGAGGAGATAGCGAGGATATCGGAGGAGATAAACAGCAGGACTGAAAACATAGGTGCGAGGAGGCTCCACACTGTTATGGAGAAGCTCCTCGAGGACATCTCCTTCAACGCTCCCGAACTGGCGGGTCAGTACATAATCATAGACAGCAAGTTCGTAAGGGCTAAGCTCGGCGATATCGTGAAGGACGAGGAGCTAAGCAGATACATCCTTTAGGAACTCCCTCACCCACCACCTTATATCCTTTTCCTTCACGATCGCCCTCATGGTCCTCATCCTCTCCTTCTTTTCGGACCTCTTCATCTTGAGAGCCATGTATATCGCCTCCGCTATCTCCTCCTCGTCGAAGGGGTTAACGATTATAGCTCCCTCCCTCAGCTGCAAGCTCACACCCGCGAACTCGCTGACTATGAGGACACCCTCCTCGTTGATCTTCGAAGCTACGTACTCTTTGGAGACGAGGTTCAACCCGTCTATTAGGGGTGTGACGAGGGCAAAGTCAGCCATCATGTATAGGGATACGAGCCTCTCGTCCGGGTAATTTTTGTAGTAGTAATATATCGGGACCCAGCCCGGCTCCCCGAACCTCCCCTCTATCATACCCACTATCTCGTCCGTCCTCCTCTTTATGTCGATGTATTCTTGGAGCTTAGTCCTCGTGGGAGCAGCTATCTGGATGAAGGAGACCTTACCCCTGAAGGAGGGGTATTTCTCGAAGAACCTCCCTATACCCCTGAACTTCTCCTCGAGACCCTTGGTGTAGTCGAGCCTGTCGACACCGACGCCGACGAACTCAACCCCTATCCTCTTCCTGAGGTTCGATGCATACCTTACAGCTTTCGGGTCTTTTGCGAGCTTCTCCCACCTCTCGACGTCTATGCCTATCGGGACAGCCCTCACCTTTATCCTCCTCCCGTTCCAGTAAACGGTGTCGTTGTCGGAAAAGGCTCCTAGTATCTCCCTCGCACACTCGAGGAAGTTGTCCACGTAGTGTCGGGTGTGGAAGCCCAAAACGTCAGCTCCCAGCATCCCTTCGAGAAGCTCCCTCCTCGACGGCAGGAACCTCATCATGAAGTAGGGGGGGAAGGGTATGTGCCAGAAGAGGTATATTGGATCCCTTACACCCGAGTCCCTCAGGAGCTTCGGAACTAAGGCGAGGTGGTAGTCGTTCACGAGTATCTTAGAACCCGGCTCGTAGACTTCGAGGACCGCCCTCGCGAACTTCCTGTTCACCCTCCTGTAAGCTGTCCAGAAGGAGCTGTCAAAGCGTGTCCTTGTGAGGAACATGTGGCAAAGGGGCCAGAGGGTCTCGTTCGAATAACCGTAGTAGTATCCCGAGATGTCTCCGCTCGTGAGGGGGACGAACTTCACCTTGAAGCTGTCGCTCACCTTGATCTCGCCGGGACTTTTCCCCTTCCTCCCCCAGCAGACCCAAGTTCCGCCGTATTCCCTGAGGACAGGCTCGAGAGCTGAAACGAGACCTCCGACGGTCCTTTCGAACTTCGCCTTACCGCGGGAAGGCTCGAGCCTGTAAGGTTCTCTGTTCGAGACGACTATCAGTCTCATTTAATATACCTTTTAATGATAATCTTCTTAGACTACGACGGCACCCTCGTCCCTTTGAGGGAGTTCCCGTATCTTGCCAAGATAGACCCAAAAAGGAAGGAGTTTTTAAGGAAACTCGCAAAAAAGCACAAGGTAGCTATCGTGACGGGAAGGGACAAGAGGAGCTTCTCTCAGGTGTTCGGTGAAGTTCCCCCAGAGCTATACCTAATAACCTCTCACGGAGCGAGGATATACAAAGGTGAGAAGCTCGTCGCGGATTTTCTAAAAGGGAAGACGCCAGACCTCGGACCTCTGAAGGAGAAGTTGAGGGAGCTTCCGGGGACCTTCCTCGAAGAGAAGGAAGGGTGCTTCGCCCTCCATTACAGGTCCTTCGAAGGAGATGAGTCCAAAGTAAAGGAGGTCTTTTGCAGCTTCATAAAGGAAAACCCGCCCCTCAGGGTCATAGAGGGGAAGAAGGTCCTCGAAGCTCTTTACGGGGACTTCGACAAGAGGAAGGGAGTCGAGAGGTTTTTGAAGTTCCTCAACTGGGACCGCAAGGAAGAAGTGATCTACATAGGAGACGACACGACGGACCTCGACGCTGTGAGGAGGGTAAGGGAGCTTGGGGGTAGGGCTTACTTCGTGGGTAGGGAGCTTCCCGAAGCGGAAGGGTTCTTCGGGGACGTGGACGAGGTTTACAGGTTCTTAGAGACCCTTCAGGAGGCTGTGGATCAGTATTAGGTAGTCCTTCAGGTGCCTCGTTATCAGGAAGCTCCTTCTTACCCTTTCTTTTGCGTTCCTCCCGAGCCTCCTTTTGAGGTCTTCGTCGAGTAAGAGCTGCTTTATCCTGAAGGCTGTCCCTTCCGTGCTGTTTACGAGATATCCCGTGACGCCGTTTATTATCTGCCTCCTTATACCTCCTATGTTGCTCCCCACAACGGGCTTTCCCTTCCACATGGCTTCGGAGACTGTCAGCCCGAAACCTTCCCTTACAGACTTCTGAACGACGACGTCCGCTCCCCTCTGGAGGGCGTTTATCTCTATGTGGCTGTCGGGGGGTAGGTTGAGGACGTGTATGTCAGGGTCTTCCCCTTTCGCCTTTAGGACCTCCGAGTATACCTCCTCACCTTCCGGGTCGTCCGAGGCGAAGGAGCCTGCGAGGACGAGCTGGCAGTCTATCCTCTTCCTCACTATCCTGTAAGCCTCTATAACACCGAAAGGATCTTTTAGCCTGTCGAAGCGGGAGACCTGAAGTATTATGGGTCTTTCTGGGTCTATACCGAACCTCTCTACGACGGACCTTACGAACTCCTCCTCGAGTTCAACGTTCTTCTCGTGGAGGGGGTCTATCGAGGGCGGTATTATGAAGGTGGGGACCTTCACACCCTCCCTCACGAACTCGGGTATGTGGAAGACGGTGGCGTCGTAGCTGTTCACGAAGGTCTCCACGAACTTCCAAGCCTCCTCCTCGGGCGAGGAGACGTCTATGTGGCACCTCCAGACCCACCTTTGCCCTTTCTTTTTTTTCACTATAAGACCGAGGGGCTGGGGGTCGTGGACGAAGACTATGTCGTAAGGGTCCGTATCTATATGGGCTGCGTTTTCGAAGGTATACCTCATGTAGGTAACCACGTCGGAGGGTTCGAGGGTCTTCCCTCCCGGCATGTGGAGTAGGTTGTGAAGCTTCTTGGTTACCCTGAAGAACTCCTCGTCTCCCCTTATAACCTCCCAGTGGCACTCTATACCGAGTTCGTTCATGAGGGGAACGAGCCTGTGGAGTATCTCCGCAACCCCTCCCCCCTCCTTGGTAGAGTTCACGTGAAGGACCCTGACGCCTTTTAGATCCTTCGCCAAAAGCTCAAGCTCCTTTATAGTCCCCGGATCCGTGAACCTCTCGTATTCTTCGAGCATCTCAGCTCTCCAGTATCTCTATGAGCTTCTCCTTTACCTGATAGAGATCCGTCGACATGAGATCAAGCCTGTTTATCTCCTCAGCCTTCCTCTCCTCACCAACTTCGAGGAGCCACCTCGAGAAGTCGTTTATCGGAGACCTGTGGACGAGCCTCGAGGTTACGAGGTGGTAAAAGAGGGAGTGGACACCGACCTTCCTTACACCCTCCTTCAGCTCTTTAATGTCCCTCGCCACCTCTCCGAGATCAACTATCCTCCTCACAGCCCTTATGAAGTAGAAGGGTTTGCAGAGCTTGTCGAAGGAGTGTCCCTCCCTCTCCACTATCCTCACCATCTCCTCCCTAATGTCGGGTATGCAGACGCACTCCATAAGGTCGAGGGCGAGGAACTTTTCCGCTAAAACCGGGAAGCCGTTTTCCGCGAACCAGTAGGAAAAGCTGTTCCAGTAGTCCGTCGGGAGGAAGTGGTATTCGAAGAGGTTCCTGTAGAGGTGGTAGTATATCGTATCGTCGTCAACCTCTCTAAGAGCTTTGAGGAAAGTCCCTAACGTGCTTGCCTTTATCCCCGTATACTGGGCTGTCCAGAGTTCGGACCTGAACCTGAACTCGGGCATATAATAATGGTAAACCTCAAAGGGGGACAAGGATGGTAAAGGAAGGGGATAAAGCTCCCGACTTTTGCCTCAAGGGTATAGACGAAGAAGGGAGGGAAAGAGAATTTTGCCTCAAGGACCTCCTCGGTAGCAAGCTGATCCTGTATTTCTACCCTAAGGACAACACACCCGGATGCACAAGGGAAACCTGCGACTTCAGGGACAACCTCTCCCGCCTACAAGGTAAGGGCTACAAGGTTGTAGGGATAAGCCCGGACACGGTGGAGTCCCACAAGAAGTTCAGGGAAAAGCACAGCCTCAACTTCCCGCTCCTCAGCGACCCTGAAAAGAAGGTAGCCAAAGCTTAGCATATAGGGAGAAGATAATAAGGTCGACCTTTCTCATAGACGAGGAAGGGAGGATAGTAAGGGCATGGAGAAACGTAAAGGCGAAGGGACACGTGGAGAACATAATGAGGGAACTCGGGATCTGAAGGTCTCCGAGATCGTAAAGAGGCTCGAAAGGGAATACCCGGATCCTAAGCTCGAACTCGAATACGAAAACCCCTTCCAGCTTTTGGTCGAAGCGATCCTCGCAGCTCAGGAGTCTGACAAGAAGGTAAACAAAATAAGGGAAGAGTTCTTCGGGAAGTATCCGGACCCGGAGTCGATCGCAAAGGCACCCTTGGAGGAGCTTGAGAGGGATCTCAGCAGTATAAACTTCTACAGGAGGAAGGCGAAGCTCTTGAAGGAGTGCTGCAGGAAGCTCGTCGAGGAGTTCGGGGGTGAGGTCCCGAAGACCGTTGAGGAGATGGTGAAGCTCCCCGGCGTTGGTAGGAAGACGGCAAACATGGTCATAGGAGGGGCTTACGGACTTCCGGCTGTTATAGTAGACAGGCACGTCCTGAGGGTATCCAAAAGGCTCGGTCTTGCAAAGGAGGAGGAGGCGGACAGGGTTGAGATGGAGCTAAGGGGCGTGGTCCCCGAGGATCTCTGGACACGCTTTTCCCTCCTCCTTATGAACCACGGGAAGAGGGTTTGCAAAGCGAAGAGTCCTGAGTGCGCCAAGTGTCCCCTCTGCGACCTTTGCGATTCTTGCGAAATTAAATAAAAGGGGTAGGGGTATGCAGAAGAGGGTGATCTTCAGAGAGGTGGAGGCGAGCGCCCTCAACGTGGAGAACGTCATAGAGGAGGCGAGGAGGAGGAACATAACAGGATACCTCAAGGTGGTCTACTGGGACAGTGAAGACTACTTGCTCTTCGTGGACGGTGAGCCGAGAAGGTCAGTGACCGTAAGCGTAGAGGGAAGGAGGCTCATAGGAGATCCGGGTTCCTTCTCCGTTAAAGGGAAGGAGGGGACGGCTACCTTTGTGGAAACCACCCTCGACGACATAGTGAGCTTTTTGGACCACAGAAGCCAGATAGAGAGGGACGGACCCTTAGTTCTCTTCCCATACGGGACGCTGACTCAGGAACCCGTATCCCTCAGCTTCCTCGACATAAACAAGGAGATATCCATAGCCCAAAGGAGCCACCTCACGGGGTATGTAGCCCTCTTCACGGAGGAGGAGATTTTAGGGGTTGTCGCATTCAGCGGCGGTCAGCCGGTCGCCCTATTCGGGGGGAACGGGAGCGTGGG
>WFYM01000210.1 GCA_015490115.1 Aquificaceae bacterium | reverse complement strand
TTCTTCAGCCTCTCCTCGAACTGACCCCTGTATTTGGTTCCTGCGACGAGTGCTGCAAGATCGAGGGCTACGACCCTCTTGTTTAGGAGGGGTTCCGGGACCTCCTTGTTCGCTATCCTCTGGGCGAGACCCTCGACTATGGCTGTCTTCCCGACACCCGGATCTCCGAGGAGAACAGGGTTGTTCTTCCTTCTCCTGACGAGTATCTGGATAACCCTCTCTATCTCACGCTCCCTCCCGATGACGGGGTCGAGTTTTCCTTCCCTCGCCATCTGGGTGAGGTCCCTTGAGAACCTGTCGAGGTTTGGAGTAGGAGCGTATTTTACGCTCTCCTGAGGAGGTAGCTCTCCCAAGATCTGGAGGACCTCACGCCTCACCGAGTATTCGTCGAGACCGAAACCCCTCAGGATCCTCCCGCCGAGTCCCGTCTTCTCACGGACTATGCCGATCAGGAGGTGTTCCGGACCCACGAACTGGTGGTGGAGTATCCTCGCCTCCTCAACCGCGAACTCTATAACCCTCTTTGCGTCAGGTGCAAATAGGATCTCACCCGTGTGGGAACCTTTGTTTATCTGTCCCATTATAGCCTTCCTTATCTTCTCGGGGGAGAGTCCGAACTTGGAAAGGACGAGGGTGGGTATGTCCTCCTCCTTTATAAGGGCGAGGAGTATATGCTCGCTACCGAGGTAGCTGTGTCCGAGGTCAAGGGCTTCCTCGCGAGCCTGAAGTATTACCTGTCTCGCCCTCTCGGTGAACTTCTCAAACATGTCCTAACCTCACTTGAATTTATAAGATAACAATAAGGGAAGTGGCTGACAATACCATGTTGAAAGTCATCCACCCGACACTCCCTACAACCTCACCCTTTTCCCAGCTGGGACCTCAGGATCCTTTATCAGGTTTTATGTATTTTTACAAGAAAAATACAGAAAAATTCAGGTTTGCTATAAGAAAGAGCTTGTATATCGTTAATAATTAATAAATGCGCTCGGCTTAGCGAAGAGGAGGTAGGTAAGTTGTGAGGAAGAAAACCTATGTGTTCGACGAAGACACCCTTGAGATTCTCGAAAATCTCAAATGTAGCATGAACAAAAAGGAGATTAGTATCATAAAGGAGGCTCTAAGGATGTATCATGAGATGCACAATAACCAAGAAAATCTATACAAAATGGTAAAAGAAATCATCTCACAGCTGGAATATATCACCTCAAAGATAGAAAATTTGAGCTACGAACTCGGTCAGTGCAGGGAAAGGAACAGACATCTCGAAGAAATGCTGAGGAAACTGGTGGGTAATGTATGAAGAAGCCTGCCCACCATGGGCTTTCTAAGGGCTATTTTGAGAAGAACTCTGTATAGAAGCATCACAGGCTTCATACTCTCGGTGGCGCTCCTCGTAGCTCTGGTATCGGGAGCGACGGTCTATACCCTCTCCTTTCTACCGACCGAGTTCTGGATCGCCAAAGCTTTCCTTATAGTTGCGGTAACTCCCATAGCTGGCGCCCTCCTCGTTACATACATCCTGAGGAGGAAGATAGCTTCAGCCATAGAGCTTATAAGGGAGGAGATGGACAAGGTGAGGACTCTCGAGGACCTGTCCAAGATGAGGTTCAAGAGGGTGGAATTCGACTTCGAGGAGCTGAGCGTCATCAGGGAGGGTCTCATAGAACTCGTCGACAGGCTGAACAGGGTGGCTGTTGACAGGAGGACCTTCGAGATGGAAAACAGGCTCCTTCAGGGACTCGTCGTCTCCGCCGAGCTTGTGAGGAGCTGGAGGGATTTCGTAAAGGAAGTTTTGCAGAGGATAGCGGAAACCGTAAGCTTCTCCTACGCCTTCTTTGTCTTTTCCGAACCTGAGGGGAGAAAGGTCCATCTGTTCCTGAACTCGGGTGAAGAGAGGTCCGCTGAGGAGAAGGTAAGGAGCGTTCTCGGTGAGAACCTCTCCTTCGAACGTGTGCGCATAGGGGAGGAAGAAGCACCTCCGAAGGGGTGCCACCTCTTCGTGAAGAAGCTGGAGAGACCCTCCCTCGGAGGTGTCCTTGGAGGAGGTCTGTGCGTTACATCCAAGCTCGACGAGGAAGAGCAGGAGGTCCTGAGGAACTTCCTCGGCGTCCTTGTGCAGGTAGTCGGATCAGCCAAAGCTGTCGAGGAGTTCATGAGACAGCTCGAGTATTACGCTACCAGGGACCCCCTTACAGGTCTTTACAACCAGAGGGTCTTTTGGGAGCTTCTCACCTACGAGGTGGAGAGGGCGAAGCGCCACGGATACAAGTTTGCCCTCCTCGTCGCTGACGTTGACAACTTCAAGGTTATAAACGACACATACGGTCACGAGTTCGGAGACAGGGTCCTCAAGGAGGTGGCGAGGGTCCTAAGGGGTGTCCTCAGGAGGGAGGATATAGTGGCGAGATACGGTGGTGACGAGTTCGTGATCATACTCCCCTACTCATCGAGCGAGCAAGCTTTCCACGTGGCGAGCAGGATGGTGGAGAGCCTCTCGGGTCTTTCCCTCAGGGACCCGGAGGGAAGGGAGGTGAGGGTGTCCGTATCTGTAGGTATGGCTGTCTTCCCAGACCACGCCCCTGACGGGAGACAGCTCTTCCTCGTAGCGGACACAATGGTATACAAAGCCAAGGAGGAAGGGAAAGGAAAAGTAGCTACACCCACGGAAGTTGACGTCGAAGAGACAGCCCGCAGGCTCGGAAGAAGAAGCATCCAGATAATAGAGGCTGTCGAGAAGGGGAAGGTATTTCCCGTCTTCCAACCGATAGGGGACTCGTATAACCTTAAGGTTCACGCCTACGAGGTCCTCATGAGGATGGAGGGGGAGGACAGGATAGTTCCAGCCTCCGAGTTCGTCCCGCTCGCTGAGAGCATAGGACTTATACACAAGCTCGACTATATAGTTATCGAGAAAGCCCTCGAGGAGCTTTCGAGGAGCGGTTTCGGCGGTAGACTCTTCTTTAACCTCTCCCCGAGAGCTTTGATACTGAGAGACTTCATAGAGAACGTCGTCAGGATAGTTAGGGACCTCCGTATAGACCCGGATAGGGTGGTCTTCGAGATAACGGAAAGGGAAACAGTGAGGAACATGGAGCTTTTAAAGAGCTTCGCAGCGAAGCTCAAGGAAGAAGGTTTCCACTTTGCGATAGACGACTTCGGTTCCGGTTTTGCCTCCTTCATGTATCTCAAGCACCTTCCCGTCGACTACATAAAGATAGAGGGTGACTTCATAAGGTCCCTTCTCTCGAGCAGGATGGACAAAGCCTTCGTCGTCAGCATAACCGCCATGTGCAGGTCCCTCGGCATAAAGACCATAGCCGAGTTCGTGGAAAGCGGTGAGATACTGGAGGCGGTAAGGAGGATAGGTGTCGACTACGTCCAAGGGTTTTACGTAGGAAAACCTGTCAGAAACCTGTAAAAATACGGTTCTATTCTGTGTTGAAACACAGAATCTGCCAGCTATCTTTTTGAGATGACGGTCGTCATAATCTCACCCTCCAAATTTTTCAGGGAAGCTATAAGGTTCATACTCCAAGATATGAGGGAAATAAGCCAAATAGACACCTTCGAAAGACCGGAAGACATACCTCATGGCAGGGCATACGACCTCGTCCTTTGCGACCTTTCCTGCAAAGGAGTGGAAAGTGAGGGCATAAGAAAGCTAAAGGAATTGGGTTCTAAAGTTATAGTTTTTTCCTTTGACCCTTTCGAGAAGATGAAAGATACTGTAAGGAAAATAGGAGCTGACGGTTACGTCCACAGACCCCTCGAT
>WFYM01000209.1 GCA_015490115.1 Aquificaceae bacterium | reverse complement strand
GGACCTCAGGGGGTGGCTCCTTCTCGGGGAACTCTTCTTTGAACTCGTTGTGGTATCCGCAAACGGGACATACTATCTCCACCATGTATCCTTCGTGGAGGTGTCCTATATCCCAACCGCAGAGGGGACACTCACCCTCTCCAGCCTTCAAGACTTCCGTTAGTCTGCTCCCGTTTTTGAGATAGCTCTGGACCGACTTTACCCTCTCGAGAGCCTTCGAGACCTCCTCGCTGTTCCACTCAGCACCGCACTCCAAACACCTGAACTCCACGTATCTACCCTCTTGGAGGAGCTTTATGACGTCCTTTGAACCGCACCTGTCGTCTATACACACGTCCCCTATCTCCTTCCTCGAGAGCTTGTCGAGTATCCTAAAGAAAGTCTCCCTGTCCAGCTTCATGGGAACGTCGTATGACCTGTAGCCACAGCACTCACAGGTAGCTTCGACCCTCGGATAAGGCTCCGAATACTCGCAGACCTTAAGGGCTATCCTGTGACAGTAAGGGCAAAGCTCTCTGTGTTCCAAGCACCTTCCCCTCATACTCTTTCCTCCATGCGCTCTATAAATTCTACAACAGGCTCCGGATCCGTCTCCCTTTCCACCTTCATGACTATACCCTTAGCCTCTATATCTCCCACCGCTATCTTGGGTATACCCTCCGCCTCCTTGAAGCCTTCGAGAAGGACGATATCAAAATCCCTGAAGAACTCCCTGATCACCTCACCAACGTCCCACCTATCCCTGTCCCAGAGGGTTATCCTGTCTGGGGAGAGGAGGAGGACCCTGTCCAGAATCTTAAAGAGCCTGTCCGTGTCGGAACCCTCCTTGTCGGTAACTCCGTGACCTTTGGGGTCGTGCTTCACGTATCCTACCTTGTAGCCCTTCCTTTTGAGCATCCGAGCCACCTTCTCCGCTAAGGTGGTCTTCCCCGCGTTGTGGTGACCGACGAAGGCTACCACCTTCATATAATTATTATTGGATTATGGATATCCTCGGACTCTGGAGGAGCAACTTAGAAAGAACGAAGAGCCAGAGGACGACTGAGTCATACATAAGGCACGTGAGGAGCTTCATGGAGACCCTCGGCATAGAGGAGGAGGACCTCCTTAGCTTAACCTCCTCCCAGATATTCAGGTTCGTGGACTCCTCTTCCCTCGGTCCCTCCTCGCTACTTGCTAATCTCTCAGCTCTCAAGCACCTATTCAGGTTCCTCCTCAGGAGGGAGTTCATAGACAGGGAGAGGTTCACGGAGATAGAGCAAGCCATAGAGGAGATAAGGGAGGAGCTAAACGCAAGGAAAAAGCCCGCATACCCGAAAGCCCTCACTAAAGAGGAGATAAAAAGGATCTTCGAAGCTGTAAAAGGGAAAAGATACGAAAAGATCTACTCCCTGTTCCTCTACAGCGGTATAAGGCTCGGTGAATTCGAGAAGCTGAGAAAGGAGAACTTCTACCTCGACAAGAGCGGGATACTATGGGTTAAGCTCGAACCCCACATGACCAAGAGGGGGAAGGGAAGGCTCGCTCCCGTCTTAGCACCGACGAGGGACGAGACCTACAGGGTCACCGAGAAGATGCTGAGATGGATAGAGAACTACGAGGAGAACTTCTCGGTAAAGAGGGGGGTCCTTCAGGTTTACACGGACAGGCTCTCCAAGAGGCTCGGAATACCCTTCAGCGTCCACAGCTTCAGACACACATACATTACCAACCTCGTAAACAGCGGCTTCCCCGTTGAAGTTGTCAAAGAGTTCGCAGGTCACGCAAATGTAAGGACGACCATAGAGACCTACTATAAGTTCTCCCAGAAGAGGGCTGAGGAGCTGGTAACGAGATTTTTGAGGGGCTGAATGGTCCGCTTCTTTATAGCTACCATCTTCCCGAAGATAGTCGAGTGCTACTGTGAGTTCGGTATAGTCAAGCAGGCGGTAAAGAAGGGGATCGTAGAGGTAAATGTTCTGGACTTGAGGGAGTTCGCAGAAAAGGGGAGGGTCGACGACACAGCCTACGGCGGTTTTCCCGGTATGGTCCTCAAACCCGAACCCATATTCGGGGCTTACGACCACGTTGTGGAAAAATACGGGAGACCCTTCGTGATAGTGACGGAACCTTGGGGGAAAAGATTGGATCAGAGGCTCATAAGGGAGCTTGGCGAAAAGGAAAGGATCATGATAATCTGCGGGAGGTACGAGGGTGTTGACGAGAGGGTAAAGAGCATAGCTAACATGGAGGTCTCGATAGGGGACTTCATCCTAGCGGGCGGTGAGATACTCGCCCTCGCCATAGTGGAGGGTGTGTCGAGGACGCTCCCCGGTGTCCTCAGCGAGCCTGAAAGCTTAAAAGAAGACTCCT
>WFYM01000208.1 GCA_015490115.1 Aquificaceae bacterium | reverse complement strand
GGCAAGATAGAAGACCTGAGGGAGAGGTTTGACCATATAAGAAGGGTATTAGACTCAGAACAGCTGAGAAAGGAGCTGAAAGAGATAGACAAAAAGATGTCGGAAGCGGGCTTTTGGGAAGATCAGGAAAAGGCAAAAGAAGTCCTGCAGAGGAGAAAGTGGCTCGAAGAGACACTAAAAGATCTCGAGACCATAGAAAGATCCCTAAAGGACATAGAAGAACTCTCCAAGACGACTCCCGAAGAGGACGTCGAAACGTGGGCTATCCTCGACGAGGAGACGAAGAGTCTCGAGGAGAAGATATCCCGTTTGGAGACGAAGACCTACCTCTCCGACGAGATGGACCAAAAGAACGCCTATCTTACAGTTCAAGCTGGAGCTGGTGGTGTAGACGCCTGCGACTGGGCTGAGATGCTTCTGAGGATGTATACAAGGTGGGCTGAGAAGAAGGGATTTGAGGTGGAGGTTATAGACGTAACTCCGGACGACGTGGCGGGGATAAAGAGTGCAACCCTCCTCATAAAGGGACCTTACGCTTACGGTTATCTCAAAGGTGAGCAGGGTGTCCACAGGCTCGTCAGGATCTCTCCCTTCGACGCGAACGCGAGGAGGCACACCTCCTTCGCTGCGGTTAGCGTCCTTCCCCAGATAGACGAGACCATAAAGGTGGAGATAAAGGAGGAGGACTTAAGGATCGAGACATTCAGGGCTTCGGGAGCCGGAGGTCAATACGTGAACAAGACGGACACAGCCGTCAGGATAACCCACATACCGACGGGAATAACGGTGACCTGCCAACAGGAGAGGTCCCAATACCAAAACAAAAAGAAAGCCCTCGAACTCTTAAGGGCAAAGCTCTACCAACTCGAAAAGAGGAAGCTCGAGGAGAAGAAGAAGGAACTCGAAGGTGAGAAGACGGAGATAGGCTGGGGACACCAGATAAGGTCCTACGTCCTTCACCCCCACAAGCTTGTAAAGGACCTCAGAACCGGTTACGAAACAGGAAACGCCGAGGCTGTCCTCGACGGCGATCTTGACCCCTTTATAGAGAGTTATCTCAGGTGGTCCGCGGGCAGGAAGGTATAATTAAAGAACTATGGGTGTGAGGGTAGGTATAAACGGGTTCGGAAGGATAGGGAGGAGCTTCTTCAGGGCTTGCAGGGGATACGATGAGATAGAGATAGTCGCCGTGAACGACCTCACCGACAGCGAACACATCGCCCACCTTCTGAAATACGACTCCGTCCACGGGAAGTATCCCGGAACTGTTGAGGCGAAGGAGGAAAGCATCGTAGTCGACGGGAAAGAGATAAAGGTCTTCTCCGAGGAGGACCCCTCCTCGATACCTTGGGGTGATCTGGGAGTAGATATCGTAGTCGAGTCGACGGGAGTCTTCAGGAGCAGGGAAAAAGCCTCTTTGCATCTTAAAGCCGGTGCCAAAAAGGTTATAATCTCCGCACCTGCCAAGAACCCCGACGTTACCCTTGTCCTCGGCGTGAACGAGGACTCCTACGACCCCTCCCAGCACACCGTCATCTCGAACGCCTCATGCACGACAAACTGCCTCGCACCTGTTGTCAAGGTCCTCAGCGACGCCTTCGGCGTCGAAAGAGGATACATGGTAACCGTTCACGCCTACACGAACGATCAGAGGCTGTTGGACCTTCCCCACAAGGACATGAGGAGGGCAAGGTCGGCGGCGATAAACATAGTCCCCACGACGACGGGAGCTGCGAAGGCGATAGGCGAGGTTATCCCGGAGCTTAAGGGAAAGCTCGACGGGACTGCGAGGAGGGTTCCCGTCCCGGACGGTTCTCTCATAGATCTTACGGTCGTCGTCAAAAGACCCCCTTCTTCCGTCGAAGAGGTGGTAGAAAAGTTCAAGGAGGCTGAAGAGAGGTATAAAAACTCCGGAAAACTTTACCTCAAAGAGATCTTGAGGGTCTCCGAGGAACCGATAGTCTCCTCTGACATAGTAGGGGACCCCCACTCCGCCATCTTCGACGCACCCCTCACCCAAGTCATAGACAACCTCGTCCACGTAGCCGCTTGGTATGACAACGAGTGGGGATACTCCTGCAGGCTGAGGGATCTGATAATCTTCATAGCGGAGAGGAGAATTTAAATTAATGTCTCAGGAGTTCCAAGCACCGAGGGGCTTTCACGACATATTCGGAGAAGACCTTAAAAAATTCCGCCACGTTTCAGACACAGTCAGGAAGATCTTAAAGAGCTACAACTTCGAGGAGATAATCCTTCCCGTAGTTGAGTTCGCGGACCTCTTCGAGAGGAGCATAGGAGAAGCTACAGACATAGTCCAAAAAGAGATGTTCGTTTTCGAGGACAAAAAGGGAAGGAGGCTCGCCCTCAGACCCGAAGGGACCGCGGGAGCTGTGAGGGCTTACATACAAAACAGGCTCTTTGCGGAGAGACCATACCACAGGATCTTCTATGAAGGTCCCATGTTCAGGCACGAAAGACCCCAAGCTGGAAGGTACAGACAGTTCCACCAGATAGGTGCCGAGATCTTCGGTGCGGATCAGCCGGTCGCGGACGCGGAGATTATAAAAATATCTGACGAGATAGTAAAAGCCTTAAACGTGAAGGCGAGGATAGAGATAAACTCCTTAGGTTGCAAGGTCTGCAGACCAGCTTACAGGGAGGCACTCGTCGGGTTCTTGAGCGGTGTCTCTGAAAAGCTCTGTGATGTCTGCAAAGACAGGAAAGAGAGGAATCCCCTCAGGGTCTTGGACTGCAAGGTGGAGACCTGCAAGGAGGCTGTAAAGGAAGCACCGAGGACTACCGACTACCTCTGCGAAGAGTGTGAGAGGCACTACTCCGAAGTCAAAAGGCTCCTCGACTCACTCGGTGTTTCTTACGTAGAAAACCCCCATCTCGTGAGGGGTCTCGACTACTACACGAGGACTGTCTTCGAGGTTGTCTCCGAAGAACTCGGATCCGCGGTCATAGCTGGTGGAAGATACGACCACCTCGTTGAGGAGTTCGGGGGACCTTCCGCTCCCGCCCTCGGCTTCGCTGTGGGTGTGGAGAGATTAGCTCTTCTCGTGGAAGTTCCTAAAGAGGAAGAACCCGTTTACTTTTTGATACCTTTCGGAGACGTTATCCCTTACGCCCTCAAAGTTGCGGAGGTGTTAAGAGCAAAAGGAAAAACGGTAGAACTCTCCCTAAGGAAAGGGAACCTCAGAAAACAGCTCGACTTTGCAAACAGGAGGGGCTTCAAATACGTAGTCATAGTAGGCGAAGACGAGATGAAGGAGGGGGTGATCACCCTAAAGGACATGGAAACCGGTGAGCAGGTAAGGATAAGGGCGGAGGAAGTTGAATAATGAGATCTTTAATATCCCTGCTTCTTCTTCTCCTTTGCCTTGAGGGTGTCTTCTCCTTGGTTCACGACCACGAGGATGGGAAGAAACATTCTGAGTGCGTCCTTTGTGTTATCAAAAATCAGAAGCAGGTAGATGACTCTTTGAGAATAGAAATCGGATACATAGATCTTGTGCTTTCCCATATATCGGAACCTGAGAAGACGGGTGTCCCTTCCGAGGGTGACCTGAAGCAGGTATCTGCAAGAGGACCACCCAGCTGACACCATCCTGAAAAAATCCCTTTAAAGACTCCCAAGGAGGTGGGTTATTATGAGAAAACTTGGGTTTTTGGTACTGCTTCCGTGGGTCGTCCTTGCTGAGACAAGGAGTCCTTTCCTGCAGCCGGCCTTTGCCCCGAATATATCCTTCATCCTTGATGTGAGTTTTGTTTTGAGGAATGCCGAACCTTTGCAGGGACACGATCACGGACACGGTGAGTTCAATAAGGAAAGAGGCTTTAACCTGAACTACGGCGAGCTGTTCCTCAACGCTCCTGTGGATCCTTACTTCGAACTCTCCGCTACCATTCCCTTTTCCGAAAAGGGGGCTGAGATCGAAGAGGCTTACGTTCTGACGAGGGGTCTCCCTCACGGCTTCCAGATCAAAGTCGGGAAGTTCAGAAGCTCCTTCGGAAGACTCAACTCCCAGCATCCCCACCTCTGGGACTTCGCCCAGCAACCGCTCCCTTACAGGGCGTTCTTAGGTGAGGGTCTCATTGAAAAGGGTGTTCAGATAAACTGGGTCGCACCCACACCCTTTTACCTGAACCTCGGGATCGAGGTCCTTCAGGGGGAGAACGATCGGAGCTTCGGTGTGGAAGGTTTCAGGGTGGGGAACGTTGAGGTGGGAGACGCTCCTAAGCCCGGTCTCTTCGTTGGATTTCTGAAGACTTCCTTCGATATAGGTGATCTCTCCCTGCTCTCCGGGATCTCCTACGCAGAGGGACACTCGAGGTTAAAGGAACCTGAAGGAAAGGCCTTCTCGGGTAGAACGAAACTTTACGGAGCGGACCTGACAGCAAAATACTTCTTTGACTCTTATAGACATATAGCCTTCCAAGGGGAATACATACACAGGGACAGACGGGGAACGGTTTACACCTACGACGGTAGCACCGCTACCGAGAGCAAAGTGGTGGAGAGACAGGGGGGCTTTTACACCCAGCTGGTGTGGGGGTTTGCGAGGAGGTGGAGAACCGGCGTTCAGTACAACCTTCTGGATAAGGAGGAGGCTTACTACGGTATGCTTGAGTTCAATCCCACCGAATTTTCGAGGATCAGGGTCCAGATAGGAAAGGGTGAAGTGGTTCTACAGCTCACCTTTGCCATAGGCGCCCACGGCGCCCATCCCTTTTAAGGAGGTGTGGAGATGAGGTTTTTGGTCTTGCTCGTTCTTCTGGTGTCTGTGTCCCTCGCTGATGTTAGGGTGGTGGTTACCTACCCTTGGATAGGAGATCTGGTCAGGAAGATAGGAGGGGATAGGGTCAGCATCCACGTGATAGCCAAGGGAACAGAGGACCCCCACTTCGTAGTTCCCAAGCCCTCCCACATAGCGAAGCTGAGGAGAGCTGACCTACTCATAATCCAAGGTGCTTATCTCGAGGTCGGCTTCCTGCCGCCACTACTTCGCCAAGCGAACAACTTGAAGATCCAGCCCGGAAGGGAGGGATTTTTGGATCTTTCCAACTACGTCCAACTGATAGAGAAACCCGAAGTGGTTTCGAGGGCTATGGGCGACGTGCATCCCGAAGGTAACCCCCATTATCATCTCGATCCCTACAACATACCCCTTTTGGCTGAAGCTGTAAAGGAAAAGCTCTGCAAGATAGACCCAGACGGTTGCCCTTTATACGAGAAGAACTTTGAGGAGTTCGCAAGCAGGTGGAGATCGAAGCTGATAGAGTGGAACAGGGAGTTCTCCACCCTAAAAGGCGTAAGGGTTATAGCCTACCACAGCCTCTTCAACTACTTACTCAAACGCTACGGTATAGTCCTCGCGGGAACCTTGGAGCCTCTCCCCGGAATACCGCCCACGAGGAGCCACATCGAGAAGCTACTCCGCTTGGAAAACGTGAAGATCATCCTCGTTGGTGTTTACAACGAAAGGAGGACCGCCCGCTTCTTGGCGGAGAGGATCGGTGCTAAGGTTGTTCTTCTTCCCCACGACGTCGGATCCCTACCTGAGGTGAGGGACCTCTTTTCCCTGTTCGATGAGATCCTGAGGAGGCTAAAAGATGGCTGACATTATGATCCAGTCCCTTCTCCTCTCCTTTATGCTTCTTGGCATACACGCCTACTTCGGTCTCGAGATAGTAAGGAGAGGTATAATCTTTACCGACATAGCAGTAGCACAACTCTCCGCGGCAGGTCTTGCCCTTTCCCTGCTCCTCTTCAACGAACCCTCCCAGCTTCTGTCCTTAGCCTTCGCCCTCCTTGGAAGCCTTCTTGTCGCTCTTTCCCAGAGGAAGAGGGAATACTCAGAAGCCTTCATAGGTCTTCTTTACGCCCTTGGTTTCTCCTCGGTAGTTTTGGTCCTATCCAGATCGCCCAAAGGTATGGAAGAATTTCTGCGTCTTACCGCCTCCGACATACTCTTCGTTCCGAGAGAGGAGATATTAAAGACAGGACTCCTCTTTCTTGCCTTCGGAGTTCTCCTATACCTGAGAAGGTTTATAAAGAATGAGGTCCTCAGGGAGATCCACTTCTTCTCCCTCTTTGCCCTTACGGTAACTACCTCGGTGAAGCTCGTGGGTGTCCTAGTGGTCTTCTCAATGCTCGTAGCACCAGCCCTCGTCTCTCTGATCTTTGGTAGAGGTTTAATATTCGCTTGGATCTACGGTGCCATTCTCAACACAGCTGGAACACTAACCTCTTTTTGGCTTGACCTGCCAACAGGATTTTTCCTTGTGTTCATTCACGCCTTTGTGAGTGCCTTGCTTTTTCTGGCTAAGGTAAGTTTGAGAGTATAGATTAAGTTTCTATGGGCAAGGTTCTCAGCTTAGAGGAGCTTGTTGACACTTTAGAACCTTTGAGGTCTTCCAAAAGGATCGTCTTCACAAACGGGTGCTTCGACATAGTCCATGCGGGACACGTGGACTGCTTAGAGAGGGCGAAGTCCTTAGGGGACATACTCGTCGTCGGCATGAACTCGGACGAGTCCGTGAGGAAGATAAAGGGTCCGAAAAGACCGATAATTCCTCAGGATATGAGGGCTAAGGTTTTGGCTTCTCTGAAGCCCGTTGACTACGTGGTCATCTTCGATGAGGAGACACCGATAAAGGTCATAGAGGCTCTGAAACCCCATGTTCTCGTGAAGGGGGGTGACTGGGACCCGGAGAAGATAGTTGGAAAGGATTTCGTGGAGTCTTACGGGGGGAAGGTGGTCACCGTTCCAATAAGGTTCGATATCTCCACGACTAAGATAGTCGAAAAGATACTGAAGCTCTACTGCCCCTGAATTTTTTTTACCATCCTTATCCAGTAGTTGTATCTTCCGGCTTCTTCGAAGCCGAGCTTTTTATAGAACTCTATAGCCCTGAAGTTCTCGTCCCCGACCCAAAGTTCCACGGTCCCGAGACCTTTTTCCCTGAAGTAGCTTATCACCCTCTCCATGAGAGCCTTCCCTATTCCCATACCCCTGAACTCGGGAAGGACCACTATCTCGTGGACAGCCCCGACCTTTTCTTTTGCCCTCTTGCTGAACCAGTTGGCGTCTCCCGCCACGAAGCCCACCTTCTTCCCCTCAACCTTGGCTACGAATATGCCCTCGGGGTCCCTCCTCCAGAGCCACTCCATGTAAGCCCTCACGTCCTCAGGGTGGGTGTAGGAGTATTCCTCTAAACCTACGTAGCCTTTCAGGTAGATCTCGCCGAGGTCCTTCAGGTCTTCCCTCTTCGCCCGCTCTATGGAAAATTCGGATCCCTCCTTCACAGACTGTCCACCCTCCTGACCTTGACCCCGGGAGGGAGATCTAAGCTAAATAGACCCGGAGAGGGAGTGAAGTTCTTCTTCACGTCTATGAACTCTATCAAAGTTTCGGTGCTTTCCGCGTCTACGACCCTAACCCTCAGGACCTCGAGGTCCCTGTTCAGGTCCACGAAGACTCTCTCCACGTTTTCGTCCTTTGTCTTCGGTCTCAGGATCACAACCTTAATGTCCCCCTTGTCGAGTTCACCCACAGGCTCGAAGACCTCTCCGAGGGGTCTGGAGAAGAAGAGGAGGGACTCAACTACGGGGGAGGTGTTGTTCTTCACAGAATCGAGGAGAGCCTCACCTTCCTCTTTGTTGTATATTAGAATCCTCTCTCCGTCGGAAACTATGAGGACTTTGTCCGGGTAAGTGTATTCTATCCTGAACCTTCCGTCCTTTGTGGCGTAAAAGTATCCTTTGCTGACGTCGGGCTTCGGATACCAAGAGTATCTCGTCTTTTGGACGAATACAACTTTGACGGACCTCACACCCTTTAGCTTCTCCTCCAACTTTTCGAAGGTCCCGCCGAGTGCAAAGCTGAATAAGACCAAAAGCAAAAATATACCCATCAAATATATCTTAAAGCTTGTGGAACCTCCTCAGGAAAGAGGAGATCACGTCGAACCACATGACCACAACGTCCCAGTCTATCGCATCGTAGGTGTCGTAGAAGGTGTGTCTGAGGGTAAAGGGGTTGGAGGTGAGGAAGAGTGTCTGAACACCCTTTTCCTTGAATGGTATGTGGTCGCTCCTTGCCCTCCTGCTCTCCCTGAAGGGTATGTCTATCTTGAGGTCCTTGAGGTGCCTGTAGAACTTCTCCATTATCCTCTCACCGTTGTAGCCCGCATGGTCTTTGTATAAAACGGCTGGGTTGATCCAGCCGATAGAATCTACGGATACGGCGTAGAAGGTGTGCTTTAGGTTCTTCACGTGGTGCTTCGCCCCTTCGAGTCCCATCTCCTCACAGTCAGTTATGAGGAACCTTATCCTGTGGGGGAAGGAGTAGGTATTTTTCAGCTCTTTCGCGAGTATGAGGAGGAGGGCAACGGAGAGGGCGTTGTCTATCGCACCCTTTACGAAGGGTTTGGAGTCTATGTGGGCTATGATATAGAGGAAAGGACCCTTCCCTATGTCGAAGTATATGTTCCTCCCGGTTATCTTCGTCTTCCTCACTCTGGAGATTAAGGTCACCTTCTTTCCGAGGAGTTCCCTTGAGATGTCCCTCTCCATAGAGAGGGCTACAAGGCTCTCTCCGTTCAGTGTCCCGAAGTAAGGGGAGTCTACTTCTTCCAAGTAAAATATGACAGCTATCGCACCCCTCTCCTTTAGCCTTTTTGCCTTCTCCGACTCCCTCTCTCCCCCTACCTTCGCGAGGGCTATCTTTCCCGTGACCTCCTCCGACTCATCAACCACCATTCCCTCCACCTCTCCCCACTGGCTACCTATGAAGGGGTATGCTCTCAGCTCTTCATTCCCTGCCCTTACCTTACCTTCAACCGGCAAAGACTTTTCCACGTAAAAGGTTTCTTCGAAGAAGGGTATCTTTAGCTTTTTTTTTATGAAGTTCTTGACAAAGGCTTGAACTTCCTTGATACCTTCGGACCCGCTCAGCCTGTTCCTCTCGGCGAGGAAGTGCGTTACCTCCTTAAGCTCCTCTAAGAGGTCACTTCTCATAGACTGGTGTCAGCCAACTCTTGTAACGCTCTATCCTCCCCCTCACAGCGTTGAAGTAGATCTCCTGAAGCTGTTTCGTTACCTCCCCTATCTTCCCGCTCCCCACCTTCCTGTTGTCCACCTCTATGACTGGGGTGACCTCAGCTGCTGTTCCCGTGAG
>WFYM01000207.1 GCA_015490115.1 Aquificaceae bacterium | reverse complement strand
GAGTAAGAGAAAACAAGGAGGATCTTCAAAGCTTGCAGACTTTTTCTTTTTCCGAGTATAGACTCGGCTGTAAGGAGAAGGAAGAAAAGAAAACTGAGAACCAAAAAGGGAAGTGTGAGCCTTTCGAAGATATTGAGTTCGTTATAGAGTATTTCCAACGTTACCTTCTCTTCGGGAAGAACAAGCTCACCTCCTTCCTCCCTCTGGAACTCCTTCAGTTCCCTCAAGGCTTCCCTGAAGAGGGACCAATCTCCCCTATCTACGCCTATCGTGACGCCCGTGAAGAACTTTCTCATCATGTTGGAGACTCTTTCGGCTTTTTCCTTCGGAAAGCGTGTTACCGCAACGGAAAGACCGTACCAAGTCTTATTCGGATCTTCTTTGATCGGAAACATCCTCGGTAGCTCGCCGGTGAATATAAGGTAGAGGATGTTCAACCTCTCCGTTACTTTGAGGACCTCTTTGTCGAACTTGGACCTCTTCGGAGGGTCCTTTCTGTTTGCTTCCTCGGTTTCCTTTAACAGTTTATATCTTCCCCTATTGTCGAGTGCTTCCAGGAAGGAGATGTAATTCTCATGCGGAAGCAGTCCGAGTTTCTCTTTTACCTGCGGGTGATCAACCTTCACGAAGGGGATCGTCTGCCAAAAGAGCGGAAGTGTCATCATGCCGAGAAGTGTCTGACACGGGGTAAGTCCGAGGAACTCCTGCTTTCCGTGAACCTTGTTCATAACTTCTATAGCAAAAGTGTGCATTGTTTCCATTCTTCCGTCTCCTCCCTGAACCGTTAGTCTGCAAAACTCCTCCGCTGCTTCTTTGTCTATCCTCTTCACAACTTGGAGTGCTTTGGAGGGATCGTGGGGAAACCTTGTGGGGAAAGACCAAGCTAATACCGGAACGGATACGAGCAGAACGAGAAAGAGATTTCTCATCCTCACACCGAGGGCTGACACGAGGCTCACACACAATAAGAGAAAACCTGCATACATCGGTGCTGTACCGGGATCTTTGTTAAAAGACAGAACCGTTCCCCTTTCGTCCGGGTCGTAAGACATCTGGAAGAACCTGTAGCCCCTGTAGTCGAGGGTGTGGTTCATGTATATCCTGTAAGGGAAGGAAGTTCCCCTTTCGTTGTCTATAACAACCACCCTGCTCTCGTAAGAAGAGGGTGAGTTGGACCCCGGATACCTCTCTATTATGAAATCTTCGAGCTTTATAGAAAAGGGCAGTTCCACCGCTTTCTGACCGTATGCGATCTCAACCGTGTCGCTACCGAATTTGAACCTTGTCGGGAGGTAGGTAAAGCCTCCCTCCTTCACGAAGATCAGATCCCCGACCTTCTGAATACCCTTATAGCTCACCCTTATCTTCATCGCTGAGAGTTGTCTTTCTCTTCCCCTGACGAAAACGTCCTCTTTTAATTCGAGCTTCCCTTCCTTTTGTGCATCAAGGAGCATAAAGACAACCCCTTCTCTCCTGTAAACTTTTCTGCTCTCCAGAGGAAACTCCCTACCCGGCTCTATGTCCCCTCCTTTTTCCCCTGACATCTTAAACCACTCAACGGGTTCATCTGAAATCATGTATGGTTTGTCTCCTTTAAAAAATACTTTAATGTAGTTTCTTTCCTCCTCTTTCCCGAAAACAAACTTAAACATTCTTGCATCGTAAACACTTCCTTCCCTCAAGACAACGTTATAACCGCCTTCAAGGATTATGTGAACTATCTCCTCCCCGCCTTTTTTGGGAATTACTTTAACGTCGACTGCGGGTTTGTAGTCGATCACGTCTATCCGCACAACTTCACCCCCGAGCTTGAACTCCTCCGAAAAGCCGGGCTTCGTTATGGGTGACACTATCCTCATCTTTTCAGCGGTGTAAGTCTTTCCGTCTTTTACGAGCTTGACTTGGAAATAATGGTCGTAAGTTACTCCCTTGTTCACGACTTCCCCTTCTCTTATGTGAACCACGCCTTCCAATCCGAAGTATTTCGTTAACCCTCCTCCTATGAGTATCAGGAGAAAGGAAAGGTGGACAAGAAGAAGCGGTAACTTCTTAGGTCTCCAGAGTCTGTATCTGTAAATGTTCCCGAGTGCGGAAAGTGTAATCAGAACTACGAGGATCTCAAACCAACGTGTGCTGTAGACAAGCTCCCTCGCAGCGTCCCTGCCGTAACTGTTCTCTATGAACGTTGCGACAGCACAAGAGATTGCAAACACGGTAAGGAGCAAGATAGCTGTTTTCATGGAGAAAAAAATCCTCAAAGAAAGTGAAAGAAATCCTGTGAAGGTCCTTTCAGCTCTCGGAGCTTCTATCACGTCCATAGCTCTCCTCCTTAATTATATCTATCTCCTCTATCTTCCACCCTTCTTCCTCTTTTCTTAGCTTGTATCTCATAATATAAAACACCCTTCTGCTCGGAAGAGCCACCTCTCCTGTTTGAAGATAATAATAACTATAAACCCAGAGTTCTTCCGTGACAACGATAGCGGTCCTGGTATTTTCTCTTACATTTCTTATCTTCAAATCTATTAGCTTCGCATCCATGGTATATCCGGAAAACCTCCAAGCATCGAGCCACACCTGAAGCCTGCGTGCCACCCTCTCGTCCAAAAGCTCACTGACAAATATATTCATCCCCGTCTTCAGGCAGAGAGGCAGATTTTTCAGGTAAGAGATCACAACCTCCTCAGGAGTGCTGAAGACACTTACCGTAAAAAGACCCGCAACCAAGACACCCATCATCAGAAGCACCAGGAAGGAAGTGTAGCGGGCGGGTTGAAATCACCGCAGTCGCTGACAAAGGGAGAGTCTGGATAGCAGTCGTAACCTCCTGCGTTGTTCCCGTGGCACATCATACCACCCATTCCTCCCATCCCCATAGTACACTCAGGAGCTTCTGAGTAAGCATCGGTTCTCTCACCCGTCGTCGGGGTGTCGTCCTTCTTCCAGCCGAGGAGCTTGAGCATATAGTTTCCGTTCGCGTCCTTGTAGTTGTAAGGCTCCGGGAAGTAGCAGTAGCCTATGAGTCTTGAGACCGGGGATCCGTGCGGGACCGCAACGTGGCAGGTTACACACGGGTAGTTCCTCATAGGCCAGTCTGGATGAGGTGAGATATTACTCATTATCCAAGGTATATCATGACAGTTGTTGCAGAAGAGATCGTTCACGTCCTGGGTTCCGCTCAAGAGTCCGTCCGGAGTGAAGAAGTTCTGGTTTCTGTCGAGGGGCCAGAACTTTCCGGGACCTTTGAGCATGAACTTTATGTTCGACCCGTGCGGACCCCTCGGGTCTCCTCCCGCTTCGTTTTCCGCACCGTGGCAGTCTGAGCAGTACATGACGTTGTTGCCTACGTTGCTCTTCCAAGGTTCCCTCATAGCCTGCTGGGGAAGAGCCTTAGGAGGGTAAGAACCCGGTCTGTTGTTCGGGCTTACAACGACCGGGTGTCCGGAAGCGTTGTTCGGGTTGAACTCAGCAGCAACGTCCGTGAGAGGATAAGGTGTCCCGTCAAGGAGCGTCCTGTTGTCTGAGAAAGTGTAAGAGGACCTCCACCTGTCCGCTGTTCCGAGAGCCCAGTAAGAATGACACTTGAAGCATATCTCGTACTCTTTCTGAGCGTACTCCAGGACCGTGTAGGTGGTCGGCTGTGTTCCTGCACCGGTCCAGACGGGTCTTACTCCCCCTACACCCTTCAAGACGTTGGAAACGTCGTTAGTAGGCGTCTGCGGATACCAACCGCTGTTGAAGGTGTCCCTCGTGTCCGCTCCCGCCAGTTCTACGTGGTTTCCGGGTGCAGCTTGGTGAGGATTGTGGCAGTCAACGCACTCCGCGTGCCTGTAGTTGTCAAAAGTTATACCCTTAGAGCCCGCGGGCTGGGGAGGATTCCCCGTCCCGAAGAGATAGTCGAGGTTCGTGTGCATACCGGATATGTCCGTTACAGGGTGTCTGTAGGTGAGACCAAAGAGCGGTTCGATCACCTTCTGGTTGTTCGCGTTCGTCCCGTGACAAGGTGAGAGGTCAGAGGAGGACGCAGCACCTTGGAAGCACGTCATCTCTTCTGTCCACCTCAGGAGGTAGGGTATACCCTGTCCCTTGTGGGGTATGTGGCAGTTCACACAGCCTAAAGAAGCAACCGTGTTGGAGCCGTACTTGTCCGAGACCGCCGTGTCCGTGTAGGTGTTCGTCATAGTGGCGTGGGCACTCGTGTCCCAGTTCGTCCTCACGTGACAGGAGAGGCAGGTGTTGAGGACGTTCTCCGCAAAGGTAGCCCCTGTGTCTATCCTTAGGAACTTCTTGTTAACAACAGGGTCGTATCTGTGCGGGTCGTGGCAGGACGCACACTCTACATATTTCACACCACCGTAGTCGTAGAGCTTTATTGGGGGGGTGGGTGCCGGGTCCCTGAGCTCTATGTCCTTCTGGAAGGGTCCTACGCTGTAGAGACCGGGTCTGTAC
>WFYM01000206.1 GCA_015490115.1 Aquificaceae bacterium | reverse complement strand
TCTTTCTTCTCTTAGTTATCCTCCTCCACTTCGACTGGAAACCTTACGAGTTCAAGGAAAGGGAGATCTATTTCTACACTTACAGGGAAACCTTCAAGGGGGAGAGAAGGAGCGGAAGCTTCACCATAAATGTAGAGAAGGTAAGGGAAGGATACAGGGTAAGGATAAAGGGAGCCTACCACAGGTGGAGGGGGTCTCTCGAGAGGGTCTTCAGGGACGCAGAGGAGCTTGCGGGCTTTGTCCTGATGAGGATGTATTTCGAACACTGGCTTATACCTTTGGGAAGGACTGTCCTCTCGTGGGGACTCGTCAGAGCCTTAAAAAGGAAAGAGAGGGACTGGTCCTTGGGCGAGAAAGAGCTAAGGGAGGGTATCGTGAGGAAGGTGGTCCCATGCAGGGTGGGTGGTTTTGAGGGGAGGATGCTCGTCGTCGAAGAAGGCGAAAGGGAGGTCTTCAAGCTCTGCTTTGGCGGTGATATTCCGCTTCCCTTATACATGATGAGGAGGGATTTCGAGGGCAACACTTTCGAGATGGAGCTGGAGGGATACTACTCAAAGTAGCGAGACCCATAAAGGGGTGGTGAGGAAGCTGAGGGGAACGCCGAGGGCGATCGAGGAGAGGGCGAGTCTCTCGTCGAGACCGTATTTTATCGCGAGGACACCAGCCATCACCATAGGTGGCATCGAGGTCTCGAGGAGTGCTACCCTGTAGCCCGTGGAGTCGAGGGAGAGGAGCTTTAAAAGCAAGAGAAGAACAAGAGGTGAGAGGACCATCTTGATAAAGAGGGAAAGGAGGGTGTAGCCAGCGACACCTTTGATGTGTGAGGTCTCGAACCTGAGACCCATGGAAAAGAGGACGACGGGTATTAGGGAGTCTCCGACCACCTTCAGAAAACCTTCAAAGAAGCCGGGAAACTTCAAGTCTCCGAGAAAGAGACCGAGAAGAAGAGCCGGGAATGGAGGGAAGGTGAGGACCTCTTTGAGTGAGAAGCTCCCCCTCGAGAGGGAAAATCCGACGGAGACCACAAGTAGGAAGGACCCTATCTGGTCGTAGAGGACCGCGAATCTGAGGCCCTCCTCACCGAAGAGGGCGAAGGTAAAAGGGTATCCGAGGAAGGCTGTGTTCCCGAAGGAGGAGACGAGGAGGAAGGACCTCAGCGTCCTCTCCTCCATGCCGAGAGCCTTACCAAAGAGAAAGGAAAGTATGAGGGAACCCAAGATAGTCCCCCAAGCTACGAGGACGACGCCCGCGGTCTCATGAGAAAGCTGGACCTTCCTCACCTCCCTGAAGACGAGGATCGGAAGGGAAAAGAAGAGGACGTAGTTTACGAGAGGCTCCGCCTCCTTAGGTTTTAAGATCCCGACCCTCTTCAGGAGAAAGCCGGACAAGAATATGAGGAGTGCGGGTAGGACCCTTTCTTGCATGAGGGATTTAGTATATCATTCTGACATGGACCCGAAGGCTGTAGTCGAGGAGGTGTCCAAGGTTTTGAGGGGGAAGGAAAACGCGGTCATCTACGCCCTTACCTGCCTCCTCGCTGAAGGACACCTCCTCATAGAGGACGTCCCCGGCGTAGGGAAGACTACGCTCGCCCTCTCCTTGGCGAAGACCTTGGACCTTTCCTTCGCGAGGATCCAGTTCACCTCGGACCTTCTGCCTTCTGACATAACCGGGACCTCCGTATTCGACAGGTCGAGGGGTGAGTTCGTCTTCAAGGAGGGACCCATATTCAACAACGTGGTCCTCGCGGACGAGATAAACAGGGCGACTCCGAAGACCCAGAGCGCCCTCCTCGAAGCTATGGCTGAAAAGCAGGTGACCGTCGACGGGGTTACCTACCTCTTGCCGAGACCCTTCTTCGTGATAGCTACACAGAACCCACTCGAACACCACGGGACCTACCCCCTTCCCGAGTCCCAGATGGACAGGTTCATGATGAGGATATCCCTCGGATACCCCGACCCTGACGTGGAGAAGGAGATAATAACGGGAGGGGACCCCTTGAGCAGGATAGGTGAGCTGAGGAGGGTGGTCTCGAAGGAGGAGATCCTACAAGCCCTGAGCGAGGTCAAGAAGGTCTACATATCCCCCGAGGTGGCTGACCTCATAATGTCCGTTGTGGCGGAGACGAGGAACCACCCCGGAGTCGTCGTCGGTCTCTCCACGAGGGGAGCCTTGCACCTCGCCCAAGCTTCGAGGTCCCTCGCCTACATAAGGGGTAGGGACTTCGTGGTTCCCGAAGACGTCTTCGATACCGCACCCTTCGTAATAGCCCACAGGATAAGGGTAAGGGACGGTGTGAATAGGGAGAAGGTGGTTGAGGAGATACTGGAGTTAGTAAAATAACTCACATGGTTACGCTACTCATAGACATGGACGGCGTCTTGACAAAGGACAAGGAGTTCACACCTTTCCCTTACGCACCCGAGTTTCTGAAGAGGCTAAAGAGAAAAAACGTCCCCTTCAGAATAGTCTCCAACAACTCAACGAGGTCACCGAGGGAGATAGTGGACATACTGAGGAAAAAAGGCTTCGAACTCGACTACGAAGACCTTATAACTCCCGTTGCCCTCCTTCCCGACTACCTGAAGGAGAGGAGGCTAAGGAGAGTGTTCGTCATAGGGACAAACATGCTAAAAGAGTTCCTGAAAAGCTCGGGGATAGAGGTGAGGGAGGGGAGCGATGTGGATGCTGTGGTTGTAGGTCAGGACAAGGAGATAGACTTCAAGAAGGTAAAGACCGCAACTTCAGCCGTGTTCTTGAAGGGTGCCAAGATAGTCCCCGTGAACCTATCGAGGATAGTCAGGGACTCGGACGGTCTCTACTTCCCCGGAGCAGGCTCCGTAGCCCTCATGCTCGCCCACGCCACGGGATACACGGAGGAGCTTCCGAACCTCGGCAAACCCTCCCCCAAGTTCATAGAACTCGCCCTGAGGGGACTGAAAAAGGGAAAGGTCTTCCTCGTGAGCGACGACATCTACACGGACCTGATGGGTGCCAAGGAAGCCGGGCTTTCCACGGTCTTTATGACCACGGGAAAGTATAAGGAGGAGGAGCTGAAAAAGGCAGGCTTTGAACCCGACTACGTCTTCCACGACCTCAAAGAGCTTGAGAATAAAATATTCGGGTGGTCAAGGGACTTGTAATCTTCCTATTACTCCTCTCCTCCGGCTTTCCCGTCGAGATACTCTCCGACCTCCTCTACACGAACGAAAGGGGGGAGGTGGTAGCTGAGGGGAGGGTGAGGCTCGAGACGAAGGACTACGTTGTAGAGGCGGAAAGGATAAGATACCTGCCGAAGACTAAGGAGGTCTTCGCCCACGGTAACGTCCACGTGAGGAAAAAGGACGGGACCTTGGAGGTTAGGGGGAAAAGTGCCTACCTCGATACGAAAACGGGGAAGGGTTACTTCCTCGATGCGGTAGGCAGGTTCAGGAGGTTCAACTTTACGGCGAAGAGGGTAGACAGGCTGGAGGGGGACACCTTCCTCTTCACCGAAGGGGACGTCACCACGTGTCCACCCGAAGATAAGGAGCTTAAGGTCTGCTTCGGGAGGGCGAAGATCGGGAGGAGATACGTCTTTTCCTTCGGAAACACCTTGAGGTTCTTCAACATCCCAGTAGCCTACCTTCCCCTCGTCATCTTCCCCGTAGGGGAGAGGAGGTCGGGACTTCTCCCTCCTACTTTTGGTAGCAACACCTACAATACCCTGATATACATCCAGCCCATATACTGGGTAATATCCGAGGACAAGGACGCGACGCTCACCCTCGACTTCAGGGACAGACAGGCGAAGGGTGTATGGCTCGAATACAGACAAGCCCTATACCCGGAGGAGAACCTCTACACCCGCCTGTCCCTCTACAGGGAGCCTCTCCCTCCCGGGGAGTGGTGGGAGGGGAGGGATCCGGGGACCTTCAGAAGGGACAGGTTCAGGTTCGAGCTGTCCTTCAGAAGGGGAGGTTGGGACCTCGGTATAGACCTACCCTCCGACCCTTACTTCTTCGAGGACGTCTACTTCTCCCAAAGGCTGAGGACCCTCCCCTTTACCTTGAACCTCCTCTCCTACAAGAGGGTGGAGGAGGAATACATGCTCTTTCTGAACACACGCCTCTTTTTTGACCTCACCTCCCCCGACAACTCCAAGACCTTAAACCTCCTACCCGAGCTTGCCTTTTTCATGAGACCAAAAAAGCTAAAGTTCGGCTACGTCAGCCTCACCTCCTCCTTCACAAACTTCTACAGGGAAAGGGGTCTCAGGAGCAAGAGGTTCCTCTTCTTACCCGAGATCGAGCTTCCCTACAGGTTCTTCGGACTCTCCCACTATACTAGGCTTAGGCTCATCACAAACCTCTACTTCAACGAAGGTGAGGAGGGATACGACGACAAAGTCCTCTCTTACCTCCTCGAACACAGGGTCCACACATTCAGGGACTTTAAGTTGGGGAGTCTTGAAGTCTCGAACACCTTCGAGTTCCTCTACTCCTTCTCTCCGGAGAACTTCAACAACCCCCAGTTCGACTCCTTCGACAGGGTCTTGAGGGAGAACAACCTAAAGCTCAGGACGAGTTCCTCCTTCTATCTCGGAGGTTTCAGCCTCGGCTCCCTATACCTCGAAGGTGGCTACAACCTCCTCAGATCCTACAGGTTCCCAACCGACGGAAAGCTGATAGAGGAAGCCCTCCTGCCCCTCAGGGCTATACTCTCCTTAAACCCCTTCGGTTGGGCGAGCCTCTCCCAGGACTTTACCTACGATCCTAACCTGAACATACTCGCAAGGAGCGTAAGCTCGCTCACCCTAAAAGGTGCCTTCGGGAGCTTGAGGCTGAGCTACGTGGTTTCGAGGAACAGCGAGAACGAGAGGGTATCGGACCAGTATATACTCGGAGCCAACCTCAGCTACAGGGGGCTTAGCTTCGGACTCTCCTCCACTTACGACAACCTGAGGAGGAGGGAGATCTACAGGAGTTTGAACCTCGGATACAGGGGAGCCTGCTGGAGCGTTAGGGTCTCCTACAGGATGACCTTTTACGCGGACAAGGGGGACTACTTCAGGGAGATCTTCCTCGCCTTTAACCTCTTTAACCTCAAGGAGTTCACACTGCCACTGCGGAGGAGATGAGTTCCTTGAACCTCCTCGTTTTTGCCTCCACATCGTCCGCGGAGAATATGCCCGAGCCGACCACTATAACGTCCGCCCCAGCTCTTACAACGCTCACCACGTTCTCCTCCTTTATACCCCCGTCCACCTCTATCAGGCATTCGGGGTTTATCCTGTCCCTCAAAGTTTTTAGCTCAGCTATCCTATCTAAGGACCTCTCTATAAACCTCTGACCGCTAAATCCCGGGTTCACTGACATGAGGAGGACGAAGTCAGCGTAGCGGACGATCTCTTCAAGGGCTGAGAGGGAGGTCCCCGGATTTATAGCGACACCTGCCTTTGCTCCGAGTTCCTTTATGAGGCTGAGGGTCCTGTGTATGTGGGGGACGTTCTCTATGTGGACGCTGATCCACCTCGCCCCGGCCTCAACGAAAACCGGTATGAACCTGTCAGGCTCCTCTATCATGAGGTGGGCATCTATAGGAACGCTCACCCTCCTGCTTATGGAGGCGAGTATCTCGGGACCAGCGGTTATGTTCGGGACGAACCTCCCGTCCATAACGTCGAAGTGGAGAAGGTCTGCCCCCCCTTTTATGCAAGCCTCCACCTGCCTCCCTATCTCCCACCAGTCCCCGGCGAGTACGGAGGGGGCGAGGAGCTTCCTCATTCCGCCTCCTCCTCAACCCTTATGAGGACGGGCTTCCCTACAACCACGGGCAAATTCTCTATTTCTTTTAAGGCTTTTTGGACGTCCTCCTCGTAAGCCTTGTGGGTGAGGATAACGAGCGGGACTATGGGACCCTTTACCCCCGCTATCTCGCATACCATCTCCTTTTGAAGGACCGCTGCTATGCTTATGTTGAAGTCAGCAAGCACCCTCGATATGGAGGCGAGGACCCCCGGTCTGTCGGGAACTGAGAACCTAAGGTAATACCTGCTGTAGAAGTTTTTCCTTACCTTTACAGTTCCCTCCTCCCAGTTCACGGGGGTTATCTCGGGAGCATGACCGCAGGCTATGGAAACCCCGACACCTACTATGTCCGAGACTACAGCGGAGGCTGTGGGTCTCGAACCAGCCCCTTGTCCGTAAAACATGGTCTTCCCGACGAAGTCCCCCTCTATCATGATAGCGTTGTAAACTCCGGAGACCTTGGCGAGAGCCTCCTCGGAGTGTATGAAGGTGGGATGGACCCTTATCTCCACCTCCGAGTCGACCATCTTGGCTATGGCGAGGAGCTTCAAGGTATAACCGAGCTCTTTACCGAGGTCAACGTCGAGGGACTCGACACCCCTTATACCCTCTACGTATACTTCGCTGAAAGGGAAGTATCTTCCGAAGGCGAAGGAGGCGAGGATCGTTATCTTGTGGGCTGCGTCCCATCCGTCAACGTCGAGGGAGGGGTCAGCCTCCGCGTAACCTTTTTCTTTCGCTTCTTTGAGAGCCTTTTCGAAGGATAGACCCTCCTCGAACATCCTCGTGAGGATGTAGTTGGTGGTCCCGTTGAGTATGCCGTATATAGCCCTTATCCTGTTGCCCACGAGACCCTCCCTCAAAGACCTCACCACGGGTATTCCGCCCCCCACCGACGCTTCGAAGCCGACCCTCACCCCCTTTTCCCTCGCCCTCATCAGTATCTCCTCACCCTCAACGGCGAGGAGGTGCTTGTTCGCCGTGACCACGTGCTTTCCCATATCTATCGCTTCCAAGATCAACCTCTTCGCAAAATCCCTCCCACCGACAAGCTCGACTACGAGGTCGCTCTCCGTAAGGACCTCTTTGTAATTCGTTGTCCTCAGCTCCTCGGGAACGTGGAACTCCCTCTCCCTCTCCCAGTCTATATCCGCCACCTTTACGAGTTCAAAGTCCACACCCGTCCTTTTCCTTATAAGCTCCCTGTTTCTGAGTAAAAGCTCTACGGTCCCCGTCCCCACCACACCGCATCCCACAACGCCCACCCTGACCTTCACGGCTCTATAATGATACCATGAACAAATTTAGGGACTACTCCGAGCTTTTGAAGATAGAACACACCGTCTTCGCCCTCCCCTTCGCCCTCTCTTCTATCTTACTGCTCGCTAAAGACTTCCCTCCCCTCTCCAAGGTCTTTTGGATACTGGTAGCTCTCGTGAGCGGAAGGACCCTCGGCATGGCGCTGAACAGGCTGATCGACGAACCCATAGACAGGCTGAACCCGAGGACGAGAAACTGGCCCCTCCCTTCCGGGAGGGTTTCACGAAAAGAAGTCTGGGCTATAGTTTTCCTTTCTTTAGGGGTTTTTTTCCTGAGCTGTGCCATGATAGGGACCTTGGTCCTTCTGCTCTCACCCCTTGTTGTCCTTCTCCTTTGGCTCTACCCTTACTCGAAGAGGTTCACGAGCTTCCCCCACCTCTTCCTCGGTCTTGTATACTTCCTCATACCCGTCGGTGTCGACGTTGCCTTGAATAGCGGAGTTTCCCTCGACGCACTCCTCCTCGGTTTCGGGATGGCTCTTTGGGTGGCGGGTTTTGACATCCTCTACTCCCTCCAAGACTACGAGTTCGATAAAAAGCAAGGTCTCGGCTCCATACCGGTTAGGTTCGGGATCGAGAAGGCTATAAAGCTCGCGAGAGCTTTTCACGTAGGGACGCTCCTTGCACTCCTCCTCGTCGGTCTCAGGCACGAGAGCCTCGGAAAAGTGTACTTCGCCGGTATGCTCCTCCTTACCCTCCTCCTCGTTTACGAACACTCCCTCGTGAGACCGGGGGATCTTTCGAAGCTCGGAAAAGCCTTCTTCACCGTGAACGGTTACGTCAGCGTAGCTTACCTCATAACTGTCGCCTTAGACCTCCTCGTCTAAGTCCCTTATCCTCCTCCTGTACTCCTCCTCCGATATCTCACCCTTCATGAGGAGTTCGGTGAGTGTGCTTATCTCCTTCTCGAGTTCCCTCAGCTTCTTTACCTTCTCCTCCCCACCCGCTATAACACCGAAGAGTATATGGTCCTCGACCTCGTAGTGCTTTAGCGACCTTCTGAGGGACCTTATATCCTTTTTGAGAAGGAAGCCCTTGATGTCCTCGATCAGCCTCGTCATCCTCTGGAGGTCCCCCCTCCTCTCCGCCTTTATGAAGACCCGCCCCGTCTCCACCACCTTCCCGACAACTATATACCTTTCTTCCTCCCCCGAGTCGTAAACTTCGAGGGCTACCTTCGTCCCCTCCACCTCGAATATGTCGTGTAGGATCTTCCTCTCGGTAGGTGGTCTTTTTTCCCTCCTCTCCCTCTCAACGTATTCTTTGAAGGATATACCTCCGAAGACCGCTATTATCTCCTTTCCGTACTCGTTAGCCAAGTTGCCCACCCTTATAGCTACGGTCCCGAGGAGGTCCTTCGTGAGGAACTCGGCGTCTATCCTGACTCCGAGTATTATGTCCAGAAAGCCCTTCTCGAACTCAACGGAGAAGGCACACATCTTAAGTGAGGAGTTCTCGACGAGCAGAAACCTCATAAGGTCCTTGTCCGGCTTTACCCTGAGGGCTACCGGTGAATATACGTGAAGGTAAACCTCCTCACCTTCTTTCCTCACCTCGACGTTTATGACCGTCGACCCCCAAGGTATCAGAAACTCGTTCCCCTCCCTGTATACCCTGAGGGAGCCGAATATCTGGGAGAGGTAGCGCTCAACGAGAAGGACGAGCCTCGAGAACTTATCCTCCATGTGTTTATTTTAACAGCTCACCCCTCTTCGGAGAGTAACCCCTGCAAAAGTCCTCTCCCGATACCCTCCTCCCCTTTGGAGTTATAAGCTCCTCTATCTTGACGGCTCCGCTTCCGCAGGCTACAATGAGGTGCCTCTCGTCTATCACCTCCCCCGGCTCCCCCTCACCTTCCACCGGTGAGACCTTGAGGACCTTTATCCTTTTACCTCTGAAGTAAGTGTAAGCGTCGGGATACAGCCCTCTCACCCTGTCCCTCACGCTCCCCGAAGGGGCGAGCCAGCAGATCCTCAGCTCCTCCTCTCTAACGGGCGGGGCGTAGGTAGCCTCCTCCTCCTTTTGGGGAGTAGGCTCCACCCTCCCCTCCACCCAAGCCATTAAGGTCTTCACTAGTAGCTCGGAACCCTTCTTCGAGAGCTTCTCCGACAAGGTCTTCAGGTTGTCTTTTTCTTCGACCCTTACCTTCTCCTGAGCCAAGATGGGACCCGCGTCCACCCTTTCGGTCATGAGGATCACCGTGTTCCCCGTCTCTTCTTCTCCAGCCATGAGGACCCTCTGGATGGGTGCTGGACCCCTGAACTTGGGAAGTAGGGAGGGGTGGAGGTTCAAAAAGCCAAACTTTGGGATCCGGAGAACTTTTTTAGGAAGTATCATACCGTAGGCGACGACGATGCAGACGTCAGGCTTTAGTTCCGAAACAATGCTCCCGAGTTCCTCCTTACTCTCCGGCTGAAAGACGGGAATACCGAGCTTTTCAGCGAGTTCCTTCACGGGCGGTGGTCTCTTCCTCATCCCCCTCCCCGAAGGTCTGTCGGGCTGGGTAACTACCCAACTCACACCCACTTCCTTATGGAGGGCTTCGAGGCTCGGGAGGGAAAAGGAGGGGGTCCCTAAGAAGAGGACCTTCATAGGGAGACCTTCCAGTTGTCTATCAGCCTCGTCGAACCCACCCAGACAGCGAGGAGTATCCTGTCCCCTTTGCGGACCGTATCGGTCGGTCTCAGATCCGGGTCGGTTATCTCCACGTAGTCTATCTTCCTCACGTGGGGGTGTGAGAGTATGAACTTCTCCATCTCAGCCTTTATAACATCAGCCCTCCTCTCCCCTTTCCTTATCATCTCCTCCGCGAGCAGGAAGGACCTGTAGAGGGAAAGGGCTGACTCCCTCTCCTCCTCGGAGAGGTATACGTTCCTCGAACTGCAGGCGAGTCCGTCAGGCTCCCTTACCGTCTCCACGGGAACTATCTCGACAGGGATCAGAAGGTCCCTCACCATCGTTTCTATAACTTTCAGCTGTTGGTAGTCCTTCTCGCCGAAGTAAGCCCTGTCCGGCTGGACTATGTTGAGTAGCTTGAGGACCACGGTAGCCACACCCTTGAAGTGACCCGGTCTGAACTTCCCCTCCAAGACGTCGCTTATACCCTTCACGTATACCTCCGTTTTGAAGCCCAAAGGGTAGATCTCCTCGTCGGGGGGTGCGAAGACGACGTCCACACCAAGCTCTTCGCATATAGCCATGTCCCTCTCCAGATCCCTCGGATACCTGTCGTAGTCCTCCGAGGGACCGAACTGGGTCGGGTTGACGTATATGCTAACAACGGTGACGTCGTTCTGAACTTTGGACTTCCTTATGAGAGCCTTGTGACCCTCGTGGAGGTAGCCCATCGTCGGGACGAAACCGACGCTGAGTCCCTTTTCACACCTCAAGCTCCTTATGTGGTTCCTGAGGTCTCTCACCTTCCTGAAGAGCAGAGGCACCCTGCCACCTCCCCGCAGAAGGAAAGTATTATAAGAAAAGTGAGCTTCAAGGCAAGGGCTGTGGTTCTAAAGCGTGTAAGATCCGGAGATCAGGACCTGATAGCGAAGGTTTACTGTCAGGTGGGTGTCCAAAGCATCCTCGTGAGGGAGGGTTACACAAGCTCAAGTCCCTTTTTCGGCGTCTTCGAACCCTTCAACGTGGTGGAGGCGGACTTGGAACAAAAGGGGGACATCTTAGTTCCGAACGACGTCCTCTCGGTGGAGAGGCTTTCCCTGCTTGCCACAGACTACAGGAGATACCTCTGGATGTGCTGGCTCTCCGCTTTTACACTGAGCAGGATAAGGTTCTACGACGAGAGGATCTTTCAGCTCCTCGTCAAGTTCTTAAAGGTTGATCCCGGGAGGAGTGCGGGTCTCTACAGGGTCCTCTTCAGGCTGAAAGTTATAGAGGCTATGGGGCTGAGACCCAAGTTTCTGGAGAGGATACCGAGAAGGAGGAGGTTGAAGGTGAGGCTCTCCGACGGCTCCGCGGGTGAGGAGGGGGAGGTGGAGGTCCAAGCTCAGGTCCTCGCGACCCTAAGGAGGATCTCCGAAAAGGGCATAAAGAGGGTGTCCGTGGGGAAGGGGACGTTAAAGAGGATAGAGGACCTCCTCGACCTTTACATGGAGTATCACATGAGGTAAGCGAGGGCTGAGGCGGTAAGGGGGACGGTGAGGTTGTCGTCTATCTTAATCTTTGAAGACTCTACGAGGGCTGTTACGACGCAAACAACGACAGCTTCCTCAACTCCGAGGAAAAGGAGGGAGACAGGGTAAGATCCGAGGAAGAAGGAAAACGTCCCCTCCCAGCTCTTGGAGGGGTTGAAGAACAAACCCCTTTTCCCGAAACTTTTGCCGACGAGCGTGGAGAGACTGTCCCCGACCGCGAGGACCAAAACACCGACCAAAGAAGTCTTCCCGAAGAGGAGGTAAGAGAGGAATACGCCGAGGTTGGCGTAGAGAGCCTGAATTCCTGGTCTTTCCAAGTTCTCCTCTCTCTCGAACTTCTCAACGAGGGGCTTAAAGAGCCTGAGGACCCAGCTTACCTTCAATGTGAGCATCCAGTTTACGAGAATGACAAGTAGCATGGAAGCGACGGTGACCCAAAAGGGGAAGTATAGGATCGGGAAAGCCCAGAGGGGTATGAGGAGGAGGTGGAAGAGTTGTCTTTTCAGCTCTAAGGGGTCACTCCTTGAGGATCTCTCTGATACGGGAGTAGACGTAGAACCTGACCTTGACCGTGTCCGCGTCGTCGAGGAACATCTCGAAGCCGAGCTTGAGCTTCCCATCTTCAAGCTCCTGAACGTTCACGAGCTTCGCCGAACCCCTCACCTCCTCAAGCTCAACGGGAAACTCTATGTGGACACCCACCTCCTTGTTCAGGAAGTTTTCGAGTTCCGAAGCGTCCACCCTTATGGAGAAACCGCCCTCCGATATGTCCTCCACTTCATACTCCTTCCTCGTTCCGTCCACCTCAACGTATAGCTTTACGGGGTGGACGTGGGAGGGGTTTACCCTCGCACTCTTCCTGTCACCCACAGGTCTTTCCGGGTTCAGCTCAGGTAAGGTGACTATAAGCTCCTCCTCGCTCTTTCCCACCACCTTAACAGGGAGGGCGAAGGACCTGTATTTGATGTATATCCTCTTTCCGAGGACAGCGAACTTTTTGAGGAGGGGTGTGGTTGTGAGGATGAGCCTCTCACCCTCCACCCTCTTTATGTTTACCTTCGTCGTGAAGAAGAACGTGTCCTCGAAGATGAAGACCTCAGCGTTTTTGTTATCTTTCATAACCTTTTATCTCCCTCAAGCGGTTTAGAACCTCCTCCATCCTCATTCCCCTCGACCCTTTCAAGAGAATTATATTTTTATCCTTCGTCCATTTCAACAGAGCCTCTACAAGGTCCTCCTTGGAGCTGAAGTAAAGGCTCGCCTTTCCCCTCCTTCTCCTCTCCTCGTGAGCAAAGAGCATCTCCTTACCGTAGAACATGACGAGGTCTATGGGAAGCTTTGCGGAAAAAGCTCCGATCTCTTTGTGGAGCCTTTCGCTGAAGGGACCGAGTTCGAGCATGTCACCGAGGACGGCTATCTTCTTCGAGTCAGTCTTTAGCTTGGAGAGGGTAAGGAGGGCGTTCTTGACGGAGGGCGGGTTAGCGTTGTAGGTGTCGTCTATTACCGTGAAATCTCCGAAGTCGAGGAGCCTCATCCTCCCCTCTACTCCCCTGAAGTCCGAGAGGGCTTCCCTGAAATCCCTCGGGTCGTGTCCGAGGACCTTGAGGACGCCGAAGGCGGAGAGGACGTTGTCGACTATCCCCAAGCTAAGGACGGGAACCCTGAACCTCTCACCCATAAACTTGAACTCGGTCCCCTTTTGAGTCAGCCTAACCTCCGAGGCGTTAAGGTCTCCGCCCTCACCGAAGGTGACCAC
>WFYM01000205.1 GCA_015490115.1 Aquificaceae bacterium | reverse complement strand
CCCACGGAGAAGGCGAGGGAGGTCTTGAAAAAGGAAGTTCGATTGGAGGATGCTGTTTTCAACTCAAGGAGGGCGAGCCTCCTTGTTTCCTCGCTCCTGACGGGAAGGTATGACCTCCTAAGATACGCTGTCCAAGACAAACTTCACCAGCCCTACAGATCGGTTCTGGTAAAAGGCTTCGAGAAGGTCGTGGAGGAGGGGTATTCTGCGGGAGCTTACGCCGTTTTCCTTAGCGGTGCGGGACCTTCGGTCTGTGCCATAACGACCGAGGAGGGAGCCTCCCGTGTAGGTGAGGCTATGAAGAGGGCTTTCGAAAAGGAAGGTGTGGGGGCTTTCGTCTTGAAGCTTAAGGCTTCGGAAGAGGGGGCTTCATGGACAGCTTCGAAGAGAGGGTAAAGACCGCACGTTCCTTCATCTCCCTGCTCACCAAGTTCTTCTGGGAGGATCCCGAGGTCAAGAAGGATCTCCTGCACGTTAACTTGGGTTACGAAACCTTCATACCCGACGAGGTCCGCGAGTTGTTGAGGACACTCAACTCGGACCAGACCGCTCGATTTATAAGGTTCCTCCCCGACTACCTCGTGGTGAGGAGGGACGGGAGCCTCGTGTTTATGCTGGAATATAAGGTTTCGAAAACGCCGAGGTATTCGGAAGGTGAGGACCAGTGGCATATAGCTCAGATGGAATCCGCCCCCTTCGAGAACTACCTTACGCTTACGGAAAAGCTCGGTCTCAGGATAGCCATATGCCTTTTCGTGCCTTACTGTGAGAAGCCCATATATATGGACCGGGTGCAGAGATACAAAGAAAACCTGATAAGGTCTTCAGTCCGTCCGCGCAGTTCCCTCGGTAGCGGGACACCCTACGTTAACGTTGACACGAGGGGTCTTTCCCTTCTCACCTACTTCTTGAAGGAAGAGCTTGGGGTGGAAGGTTCGATTATCAAGAGGTGCTTTTCGAAGGACTTTTGGAGGGAGCTGGAGGAAAACGAACACCTTCGGGTCAGACACCATCCCAACTCACCTTACAAGGATCGAAGTGTCAGGTGGGACGTGGAGTCTATGATGGCTTTCTGAAGACGAGTATGTATTCATGGACTTTGTTTACTATGAACTTGCGGGGGTAGCCGAGGGGTCTTAAGTTGTTGTATTCCTTCCTCCTGTCCCATATTATTATGTCCTCTATCTTGAAGCCCGCACGGGTCATGATCTCAACGATATCGCAGTGGTAAGGGATGAAGGTATCACCGCAACGTATGTCCATAACGTTGACCACCGCACAGCCCCCCTCCACCGTAACCTTGTAGACCTTCCTGAATACGGTCTCCATCTCCCTGAGGAACTCAGGGTAGCTCCTTATGTTCCCGAGGTCTTCTGTAAGGTCTGAGTAAGGTCTTTCCTTCTTGTAGTCCGCTGTCCTTTTCCTTCTGTGGACGATCCAGTAAGGGGGGGAGGTTATCGTGAGCGAAACGGTCCCGGGTTTCAGATACCTGTCTATGGTGCGGGCGTCGTCGAGGACGACGAAAAGCTCCCTCCTTTCCGAAAAGGACAAAATCTTTGGTTCCGTAATAAGCACAGCGACGGATTCGTCCTCGAAAAGCTCCTTTTGTGAAAGCCTCTTCATGGAGATCTCCGCAAACTCCCTTACTATCTCGAAGCCTACTCCCCTCAGCCCCTTCTTCCTCGCAGCGAGGAGGGTGGTCCCGCTCCCTAAGAAGGGGTCAAGGACCACAGGGTCCTCCATACCTATCGAGTAGCAGTCTATGAGCCTCTCAACGAGGGAGATAGGGTAAGAGGCGGGGTGGGAGAGCTTCTTCTCCTCCTCTGTTCTTCCTATGTCGTCCCAGATGCTTATCGAGAACCTGAGCCAGGTTTTGCCGTCGAGACCGCTCCTTTTCATCACCATTAGTTTACCTTAGGACATACGAAAACTTAAGGAGCCTCCTCGCCCTCTCCGGTTCTTCCTTTACGAGCTTCCTCGCAAGCTCCAAAGCCTCCCTCGAGTTGCCCTTAGGTAGCTTCAGCCCGAAGTTCTCTTCGAGCCTTTCGAGTTCCGAAAGGAACTTCGCCTTTGCGAGGAGGCTCGCCACAGCGACTTCGACCTCCCCCTCAGCCCTTTCTTTGAAGACGATTCCCGCAACTTCGGTGAATGGGTTTTTATTCGAGTAAGCGTCTACGGTTATCCTAATAGGCTTCCTCTCCTTAGCCCAGTCTATGAGCCTCCTGTAAGCGTCGTCGAGGAGGCGGTTCAGGTTTCGGTATTTAGGATACAGCTCGTTGAACTTCTCTGGCGTTATCTTCATGAACTTAAAATCTACGAGGTCCTTTAACGCTTTCGCCTTCCCGATCACGTCCCTTTCCCTCTTCGAATCCTTGGGATTTAAGAGCAGAACTTCCCTGAACCTCTCTGGACTCACAACAGCACAGCAAAGGACTATCGGTCCGAAGACCTCACCCTTCCCCGCTTCGTCACAACCTGCTAAGGGACCTTCGGGAGGATCGATCAGGCTCAGGATCTTCCCCGCCCACTCCTTGGCACCTCTCCCCTGAACTACCAAAGACCCCGAAGGGTACAGTGTTACCCTGAGTCCGTTTCCAGAAAAGCTCCAGAGGGAGTTTTTTAGCCTCTCCTCCCTCAGCTTGGACCTCAAAAAGCCCCTTACCTTCTCCGACTGATCCGGGGGAAGCTTAATGGACCACACGGAAATATATTTTTATTCTTGCGATGGTGGTCGACGAGTTCGACGTCGCCGTCATAGGAGGAGGACACGCGGGTATAGAGGCAGCCCTTGCCTCCGCGAGGATGGGGGCAAAGACCGTCATGTTTACCCTGAACGCGGACACCATAGGTCAGATGTCCTGCAACCCAGCCATAGGAGGTATAGCTAAGGGTATAGTTGTGAGAGAGATAGACGCCCTCGGGGGTGAGATGGCAAAGGCTATAGATCACACGGGTATCCAGTTCAAGATGCTGAACACGAGAAAAGGTAAAGCTGTCTGGTCACCGAGGGCGCAGGCGGACAAAAAGAGATACAGGGAATACATGAAGAAGGTGTGTGAGAAGCAGGAGAACCTTTACATAAAGCAGGACGAGGTCGTGGACATAATCCTGAACTCGAAAAACGAGGTAGTTGCAGTAAAGACGAAGCTCGGCATAGAATACAAGGTAAAAGCGGTCGTCGTCACAACGGGGACCTTCCTAAACGGAACCATATACATAGGGGACAAGACCTTTCCGGCGGGAAGAGCTTGGGAGCCGAGGTCCGAAGGACTCGCAGACTTCTACAGAAGGAACGGCTTTCCGCTTCTCAGATTCAAGACGGGAACGCCCGCGAGGCTCGACAAGAGGACCATAGACTTTTCCGTTTTGGAGAGGGCGCCCGGAGACGACCCCCCTCCCAAGTTCTCCTTCTGGACGGAACCCGTCGGGACCTACTGGTTCCCACCGGGGAAGCCTCAGGTGGACTGCTGGATAACCTACACAACCGAAAAGACCCACGAGATTATAAGGAAGAACCTCCACAGAACAGCCCTCTACGGGGGACTCATAAAAGGTATAGGTCCGAGATACTGCCCCTCCATAGAGGACAAGGTTGTCAAGTTCCCCGACAAGCCGAGGCACACCGTATTCTTGGAACCCGAAGGTCTCGACACAATAGAGATATACCCAAACGGACTTTCCACTTCCCTCCCGGAGGAGATCCAGTGGGAGCTTTACAGGTCCATACCGGGTCTTGAAAACGTAGAACTCATAAGACCAGCTTACGCCATAGAATACGACGTCGTCCCTCCAACAGAGCTTTTCCCCACACTCGAGACCAAGAAGATAAGGGGACTCTTCCACGCCGGCAACTTCAACGGGACAACGGGATACGAGGAGGCTGCGGGTCAAGGTATAGTCGCGGGCATAAACGCAGCTCTGAGAGCCTTCGGAAAGGAACCCATATACCTCAGGAGGGACGAGAGTTACATAGGTGTTATGATAGACGACCTCACCACAAAAGGAGTTACCGAACCTTACAGGCTATTTACTTCAAGGTCAGAATACAGGCTCTATCTCAGGCAGGACAACGCCATTTTAAGGCTTGCAAAGCTCGGACACTCCCTCGGACTCCTCTCGGACGAACAGTTCAAGCT
>WFYM01000204.1 GCA_015490115.1 Aquificaceae bacterium | reverse complement strand
TCAGCCAACTCTTGTAACGCTCTATCCTCCCCCTCACAGCGTTGAAGTAGATCTCCTGAAGCTGTTTCGTTACCTCCCCTATCTTCCCGCTCCCCACCTTCCTGTTGTCCACCTCTATGACTGGGGTGACCTCAGCTGCTGTTCCCGTGAGAAATATCTCGTCAGCCACGTAAAGCTCGCTCCTTGCGACCGGCCTCTCCTCAACCGGTATGACGAGTTCGTTCTTTAGAAGGTTTATCACAGCCCTCCTCGTTATGCCTTCGAGTATGTGGTCGCTGTAAGAGGGGGTTATAGCCTTCCCCTCCCTTATGAGGAACACGTTCTCGCCCGAGCCTTCAGCTACGAACCCTTGAGAGTTCAGCATGAGGGCTTCGTCGTATCCCGCCATGAGAGCTTCCGTCTTTGCAAGGGCACTGTTTATGTAAGCACCCGCCACCTTCCACCTCGAAGGTATGGAGTTGTCGTCGTTCCTCCTCCAAGAGGAGACCTTTACCCTTATGCCCTTCGAGGTGTCGAGATACCTCCCGAAGTGGTAGGTGTATATGGCGATCTCCGGTGTGTAGCCTATGAGCTTCGGTGTGAGGGCGAGGTCCTTGAAGTAAACTATCGGTCTTATGTAGACGTCCTCCCTTATCTCGTTCTTCCTCAGAAGCTCCTTGGTTATCTCCACGAGGTCCTCGACCGTATAGGGGAGTTCCATAAAGAGGGCTTTCGCGTTCCTGAGGAGCCTCTCGTAGTGTTCCTTTGCGAAGAGTATGTAAAGCTGTTCTTCCTTTTCGTTCCAGTAGGCTCTCAGCCCTTCGAAAATAGCTGTCCCGTAATGAAAGGAGTTGGTCTTTATGCTTATGTTCGCCTCCTCTATGGGGACGAACCTCCCCTCAAAAAAGGCGTATTCCATAGGCAAAGATTTTAACACAAAACCTGTGATATAATACCAGACCGTTATGCCCAAGCTCTCCCCGAGGGACATAAGGAGGAAGATCCAAGGTATAAAGAACACGAGGAGGATAACCAACGCCATGAAGGTCGTTTCCGCCGCGAAGCTGAGGCGCGCTCAGGAACTCCTCTACTCCTCAAGACCTTACTCGGAGAAGCTTTACGAACTTGTGAGGGATCTGGCGGGTCACATAAACAGAGAGTCGCACCCCCTCCTCAGGGAGAGGGAGGAGAGGAGGGTGGACCTCATACTCGTGACCGCGGACAGGGGACTCGCAGGAGCTTTCAACTCCAACATAATAAAGGAGGCGGAAAGGTTCATAGAAGAAAAAGAATCTAAGGGTTCCTCGGTGAGCCTTATACTGATAGGAAGGAAGGGCTACCAGCACTTCTCAAAGAAGGGAGGGAGGATAGTAAAAGGTTACGAGGAGGTATTCAGGAAGGAGGTAAACTTCGGGGTAGCGAAGGAGGTCTCCGAGATAGTGAGGGAGAGGTTCACAAAAGGTGAAACGGACGCGGTTTACCTCTTAAACAACGAGATGATAACGAGGGCGACTTACAAGCCTGTCCTTAGGAGGTTCCTACCCTTCGAGCTTCCTTCGGAGGAGGCGAAGGACACGCTCAGCGTTTACACCTTCGAGGTGGAGGAGTCTGAGTTCATGAACTATCTTCTTAACCTATACCTCAACTACCAGCTCTTCAGGGCTTTGGTGGAGTCGAACGCTGCGGAACATTTCGCCAGAATGGTAGCCATGGACAACGCCACAAAGAACGCGGACGACCTCATAAAGCAGTGGACCCTGATCTTCAACAAGGCGAGGCAGGAGTCCATAACCTTGGAGCTGATGGACATAGTCGGAGCAGCGGAGGCTATGAGATAATTAAGGAGGAGGTCTTGAGATGGGAAAGAAGCTGGTGGGAAGGATAGTTCAGGTCATCGGTCCCGTTGTGGACGTTGAGTTCGAGACGGGAGATCTGCCTCCCATAAAACACGGTCTAAAGACGAGGAGGAGGTTCATAGACGACAGGGGGAACTGGGCTGAGGAGGACCTATACCTCGAAGTCGCCCAGCACATAGGTGAGAGGAGGGTAAGGGCGATAGGGATGGGAGCCTCCGACGGACTCGTGAGAGGTCAGGAGGTGGAATACCTCGGCGGTCCAATAAAGGTTCCCGTCGGAAGGGAGGTCTTGGGGAGAATATTCAACGTGGTCGGTCAGCCGATAGACGAGCAGGGTCCCGTGAACGCAAAAGAATACTGG
>WFYM01000203.1 GCA_015490115.1 Aquificaceae bacterium | reverse complement strand
CTCACCCATCCCCCGTCGAGTATGCCCACCTTCTCGTGACCGAGGAGGTGGAATATCCAGTAAGCGTAAACCGCTCCGAGGATCTCGTTCACGTTGTTCCCCTTGTAGTAGATAACTACCTTCGAGTCGTTGCTTATCCCCCAGCTCCTGAAGAGCTTCTCGTAATCTTCTACCGACTTCCTGACGAGGGCGCCCGTCTTCTCGTCCATTACCCTCCAGTCCTCCTTTTCGGTGAGCCTCGCACCGGGTATGTGTCCCTCTACGAGGTAGCTTTGGGAGTCGGAAAACTCGAGGATCACGAGGTCCGGATCTCCGAGGTGGTCCCTAAGCCACTCTGGGGGAACGAGCTTTGGCATAGAGAAAGCTACACCTACCAGTAGGATCAGAGCGGTAAGAAGCACCATAGCCCACCTCCTTGGGGTTTATATCATATTGACAATCTAAGGACCCTTCACATATTTTAAAGACCATGAAGGTCTTTACACTCGAGGAGGCGAGGAACCTGCTTCTTAAGATAAAACCGATAGTCGAGGAGATAAACGCTAAGAAGGAGGAGCTTCTCGAAGTCTACTCGAGGCTCGAAGATGAGCAGGACGACCTCGAGAAGATGTATTACCAGACAAAAGCCAAAGAATTGGAGAGCCAAATAAAGAAGAGCTTTTTGAGGATAGAGGAGCTGGGAGGTGTTATAAAGGGTGTCGATCCTATCCTCATCGACTTCCTCTCCTACCACGAAGGAAGATACATATGGCTCTGCTGGAGGGAGGACGAGGAGACCATAATGTTCTGGCACGAGCTGAACGACGGCTTTGCGGGTAGGAAACCTGTTGACTACCTATTCTGACAGTATCTCCCTGTAGACGTAGTAATACCAGAGGACCCTCTTCACATACTTCCTCGTTTCCGCGTAAGGTATAAGCTCTATGAAGAGGAAGTCGTCCCCGTAGCGCTTCCACCTCTTCACAGCACCCGGACCCGCGTTGTAAGAGGCAAGAACCCTGAGAAGATCTCCCCCCCACAGCTCGTCGAGATGCTTGAGATAGGCAACGCCGAGGGTCACGTTCGTCTCTGGGTCGAAGAGGTCCTTCGGGTCAAGCCCGATCCTCTCCCCTACCCACTCTGCCGTTTTGTCTAAGAGTTGCATAAGACCCTTTGCGTTAGACCTCGAGACTGCGAACCTGTCGAACAAGCTCTCCTGCCTCATAACGGCGTATATCAGAGCTTCGTCGATCCCGAACCTCTCGGAAGCTCTCCTTACCAGCTCCCTGTATGGGGTCGGGAAGGAGACAGCCCTGAAGACTTCGGAACCCACGCCGAACCTGAGGGCTGCTATCCTTATGGCGGAGTAAGGGTCTATGCGGGAGAGTAAGATAAGGTCTTGGGGTGGGAGCTGTCCCCCGAGCTTCAGGGCTTCGAGCCTCATGTAGTAGGGAAAGCCAGCCTCAGCTATGCCTAAGAGCCTCGAAAGGACGAGGGTGGTTCCGGTTGAGGAAACCCTGAGCCTTACAGGTCTGTGAACCTTCTCGCCGAGCATCCTCCTCGCTACAGCCCCGTAAAACCCCTCCTCTTCGGAGGCTTTGGCGAGGTAGTAATATGCCATAACCTCGTCTCCGATAGCTTTGAGGACCTTGAACTTCCAAAAGAAGACCTTCGCCCTCTCGAAGGAACCTTTGGCGAACTTCTCTCCTTCCGACAGCTCCTCGTAAGCGAGCCTGTACCTCCCCTCCATATACCTTATGAGGGCTGAGTAGAAGAACCTCCTGAAGTTCTCCCCGGACCTCTCTATATACTTCCTCGCCCCCTCCAGATCCCCCCTCTGGAGCAGTTCCCAGCCCAAAAGGAAGTAAAGGTCCGGATCTTCTTTTTCGGAGGCGAACCTCCTCGCACCTTCGAGGTCTCCCCTCTTCAAAAGAGCCAAGAGACCGTATCTCCAAGAACCCCTGTCTTTGCACCCCTTGGCTTCCCTTACGGTCTCTTCGAACCTCCCGAGCCTGTAGAGGGCTAAGACCCTGTAAAGGCAGAGGTCTACGGAGTTCTTCAAGACCTCCCCGTAAAGCCCCTTCGAGAGGAGCCTCCTTAGAACTTTCCTCTTTTCTTCTTTTGTGAGCTTCACCCTACCGATCAGCTCGGTAGCCCTTTCCGGGAACCTGAGGAGGAAGGGTTTTGGATCGAGTTCGAGTGAGGTCCAAAGGTGCTGGACCTTGTCCGCGTAAAATTCCCTCACGTTATCGAGGTTTATGCCCCTTGCCACCTTAAGGGCTTTCTCTTTGTATCCCCTCTTCAGAAGCTCCGTTGCCACCTCTACCTTAAGCTCGTCCGCAAAGACCGCGTCCCTGAACCTGTCGATCAGAAAGAGTCCCGTGTATATATCCCTCGTCTTTAAGAACTTCCTGAGGAGTTCGTATTCGGCAGGAGGTTTCGCAAACAAAAGGAAGGGTATCAGGAGAAGTAGGATCATCCCACCATCCTCTTTATCCTCTTTATGTCCTTCGCCCTCCCCGACTCCTCGTCCACATCGACGACCACCGCGTTGAAGACCACCTCCTCCCTCTCCTCCACCTGAAACTTCCTCGGCATGGATAGGAGGAACCTCTCTATAGGCTCCTTTGCCCTCATGCCTATGACCGAATACCAAGCTCCCGTCATCCCGACGTCCGTAACGTAAGCT
>WFYM01000202.1 GCA_015490115.1 Aquificaceae bacterium | reverse complement strand
GCTCTAAGGATGTATCATGAGATGCACAATAACCAAGAAAATCTATACAAAATGGTAAAAGAAATCATCTCACAGCTGGAATATATCACCTCAAAGATAGAAAATTTGAGCTACGAACTCGGTCGGTGTAGGGAAAGGAACAGACATCTCGAAGAAATGCTCAGGAAGCTGATGGGTAATGTATGAAGAAGTCTGCCTATTATGAGCTTTCTTGGAAAACTCTGTAAAAATATGGTCAGCTTCTGTGTTGAAACACAGAATCTGCCAGCTATCTTTTTGAGATGACGGTCGTCATAATCTCACCCTCCAAATTTTTCAGGGAAGCTATAAGGTTCATACTCCAAGATGTGAGGGAAATAGACCAGATAGACACCTTCGAAAGACCGGAAGACATACCTCGTGGCAGGGTTTACGACCTCGTCCTTTGCGACCTTTCCTGCGAAGGAGTGGAAAGTGAGGGCATAAGAAAGATAAAGGAATTGGGTTCTAAAGTTATAGTTTTTTCCTTTGACCCTTTCGAGAAGATGAAAGATACTGTAAGGAAAATAGGAGCTGACGGTTACGTCCACAGACCCCTCGATCCGAGAAGCGTAAAGGAGGCTGTCCTTTCCCTCCGCTAAATTTCTGACCCCTTCGTTCGAAATTGGAGGTATAAAGGAGGGGAGGAAGATGAAAGAGATACTCCCGCCCGAAGAAGAGACGAAGAGGGTCGGCGTAAGGACAAAAGTAGTCAGGAGACAGCAGAGGACCTCCGCGAAGAAGCAGGCTCTCGTCGAGAGGATAGCCTCCGCAGCTGAGGAGGTTGCAGCTTCGATAGCGGAGATATCCTCAGCTACCGAGGAGGCGAGGAGGTCCGCGGAGACTGTAGCTTCCGCAGCTGAAGAAGCTGCAAGGTCAACAGAAGAAAACAGGAGGGCTGTAGACCAGATACACGAGCTTATAAGGAAGGGCATGGAGGAGGCTTCCAAGCTCCACGACATGGTCTCGGATCTGAACAAGAGGACCCAAACCCTGTCGCAGGCGATAGGGGAGCTTTCCTCCAGCATACTCGACACAGCCGGGAAGATAGAGGCGATAACTGAGACGGTGGATGTCATAGAGAAGATATCAGGGGACATAGAGAGGATCACGGGTTCGATCCTGAAGATAGCGGACAGGGTGAACATACTCGCCCTCAACGCTGCGATAGAGGCTGCAAAAGCGGGAGAACACGGGAAAGGCTTTTCTGTGGTAGCTGAAGAGGTAAGGATAATGACCGAGATGTCGGAAAAGAACGCTGGAGAGATCCAGAAGGTCCTCGGATCGATCGTGGAGAGCATAAAGGAGGTGGTGGGGAGGATAACTTCACTCATCAGCGAAGGAAAGGAACAGGTCGAATCCATGAAGCAGGTAGTCTCCGAGTTCGAAGAGATATCGAAGCTCATATCGGACCTTATGGTAGCCGTAGAAGATTTTATGAACCTCTACAGGGAAGAGATGACAGCACTCGAGGAGCTAAGGAGCAGTTCCGAGCAGGTAGCTTCCGCCGCAGCCGAACAGTCCTCGGCGGCTGAGGAGATATCGAGGTCGGTCGGTGAGCTTGCAACCGCTATGGACGAGATAAACGCGGCGGCGGAAGAGCTAAGAAGAATGGCTGTGGAGCTGAGAGACGCCACCTCAATAGAGGACAAAGCTGCCGAGCAGATAGCCGCTGCAGCGGAACAGCTCTCAGCTTCCGTTGAGGAGTTCACCTCGAGCATAGAACAGGTAAAGCAAGCCGTAGACCAGCTCTCCTCGGCGGCTGAAGAGCAGGCGAGGTCAGCCGAGGGTATGTTCAACCTCGCGAAGAACATGCAAAGCGCTTCCGAAAACGTCATGAAGAGTGCAGAAAACAGCTTGAAAGCTTTGGAGGATGCGATAAAGCCTTACGAGAAGGGTAGGGAGTCCCTTTTGAGGACGCGTGAGAACCTCGAGAAGCTGAGAAACGGTATAGAGGAGAGCTTGGAAGGGGTAAGGGCTATAAGGAGGAAGACGATCCACATGGGGAGGATAATAGGGAAGCTCGAACTGATAATGGTCCAAACGAACATGCTCTCGGTCAACGGTTTCATAGAAGCTGCGAGATCGGGTGAGTTCGGAAAGGGCTTTGAGGTCGTCTCTTCCGACATAAAGAACCTCTCCATGGAGGGGACCGAGAACATAGACAACCTCCAAAACAGCATAGCTGAGATAGAGGACCAGTTCGAAGTCTTCTCTCAGAAGCTCACCGTCGTTTCCGCGGAGATACTCGCTGACATGGACACCGCGACCAAGTCGGGAACGGTAGCTGAAGAGTGCGTGAACATCACAAAGGAAGCCCACAGCCTCCTCTCCGCAACGGTGAGAGGTGCTAAGGAGATCCTGAGCAGGGTGGAGAGGACGGTCTCCGCTTCCGAACAGATAGCTTCCGCAGCGGAGGAGTCCGCGAGGACAACGAGCGAGCTTGCCCGAGCTGTGAGCCAGATAGAGCAGGCGGTAAAGCAGATATCTCAGGCTATAGACGAACTTGCAGCTGTAGCCGACGAGCTTCAAGCCTACTGATGAGCGGCGGAAAGATCTTCTTAGTCTTTAAGGTAAAGGAACAGAACTTTGCCTACGAGGCTGAGAATGTAGTCGAAACCGTGAAGGTGGAGAGGGTCTTTCCCGTTCCCCTCTCCCCTGACTACATAGTGGGGGTTTTGAATTTGAGGAACAACGTGATACCCCTCGTAGATCTTAAGACCCTCTTTTGGGGAGAGAGGTCAAGCTCGGACACGGCGGTGATAGTTGAGGTGGATGGAAGACCAATAGGTCTTTTAGTGGAAGAAGTTGTGGGAATAGAGGAGGGGGAGGTGAAAAGAGCGAGGAAAGTAGAAGGTGTAAAGAAGGAGTTTGTAAGGGGCATGTTCGAGAAGGAGGGTAAGGTCGTCTTCCTCGTCGACCTCAGATCCCTTACGGGAACAAAAAAGAGAAGGAGGAAAGAGAGCAGGAAGGTCCAAAGGGAGGAGGTCGAAGCTTCAAAAGGTGAGAGCCTAAAGGGCTTTGTAGTTTTCCCCTCCGGGAGGGAGTGGTTCGCCCTTCCCGTCGAAGAGGTGAGGGAGATAATAGACTTCCCCTCGAAAGTCTCAAAGGTCCCTAAAGCTCCCGACTACGTTGAGGGGGTGTTTCTCCTGAGGGGTGAGGAGATACCCCTTCTGTCCTTTCCGAAGGCTGTGGGCTTGGAGGAGGTAAAGGAGAATAGGGCTATCGTGGTGAAGGTGAAAGGAAGGACCTTAGCCCTCGGAGTTGAGGACGTGAAGGAGATAAGGTGGGTCGGAGAGGGCGGGATACTGAAGAGAGGAGAGGGTATGAACGTTATACCACTCGACGGCGGAGAGAGGCTCGCCCTCGTCGTCTCCGCGGAGGAGCTTGTGAGGTTCGAGGACATAGAGGACATCTCCTCGGAAGGAGGTGAGGAGAAGAGAGCGGAGGTGAGAAGGATGAGGAGCTTCATAAGCTTTACGGTCGGCGATATTGAGATGGCGATACCCATCGAGAAGGTAAAGGAGGTCATAGAGGTTACTTCCCTCGTTCCCATGCCGAACGCCCCGAAACATATAGAAGGGGTTTACAACCTGAGGAACTCGGTGATAGCTGTCTCCTCCCTGCCTAAGAGGCTGGGCATCAAAGGAGCTGAGGAGTCCAACAAAGTGGTCGTCCTCGAAGGAAAACCGGTAGGTTTCAAAGTCTCGAAGCTAAAAGGCATCCTGAGGGTCGAGGAGGATATGGTGGAGCCGGCGGACAGGATAGAGAGCGTAGAGGAGAAGGTCCTCGAAGGGATCATAAAGACAAAGGAGGGCGGGGTTATCTTCGTCCTCGACCCGGACAAGGTCCTCAAAGAGGAGGACATAAAGTTCCTGAAGGAGGGGAAGGGTGAAGATGAGGGCGAGGGGTGAGGATCTCCTCGAGGTCACGAGGATGATCTTAAGCACGGCAAAAGCTGCGGAGGAGTTCCTCGAGACCTCATGCCTCATAGAGATCGACAGGGTCTTCGGAACCGTCCTTGAGAAGCTAAACAGTTTCTTCAGGAGAATTGAGAAAGGTTTCAGGGACTTCATAGTCTTCGAGAGGTACGTTACCTGTGCCTACACGAGGGAACTCGGCTACTCTTTGAGGGGCATACCCGAAGATGTGAAGGACAAAGTCTACGAGATGAAGGACAACACGGACGTTTGCCCCTTTTCGGGAGAAGAGTGCATTTGCAAGAAGTCGACGGACTTTCTCAAGAACAGGTTCACGGAGAAGATCACGAGCCTCGCCTCTTCGGGAGACACCTTGAGGGAAAGCTCCTCAAAACTTAGGGAAGGTATGGAGAGCTTGGGGAAGGAGGTGGAATCCCTCTCCGACATAGCTAAGAAGATAATGAACATAGCGGAGCTTATAGAGATAATAGCCCTCAACGCTTACATAGAAGCTGCGAGGCTCGGAGAACACGGGAGAAGCTTCAAGGTAATAGCGGACGAGGTGAGGAGGGCTTCCGTGAAGACAAACGAACTCGCCTCCGAAATAGTCGAGTCCATAAAGAGCCTTCAGGAGAAGTTCTCGGACCAGATACACAAGCACAGGGAGTTCGACGAGAGCATGATCATCCTCGAGAGGGACCAGAGGAGCTTCAGCGACGACCTAAACAGGGATCTCCTCTGGATGGCTCAGAACTTTATGGACTTCCTCGAATACATGAGGGAGTTCGTAAAAGAAGACATGGAGACCTTGAGCGAGGTGAGGAACACGATACTCTCCGTCCTCCAGACCATAGACCTTACCAACCAAAGGGTGGGGAACACCTCAAAAGCCCTCAAGATACTCGCAGATATGATAGACGAGTTCGAGAGCCTCCTGAGGGACGAAAAGGACCTTGAGACGGTAAGAGAAAGGGTCCAAAAGCTATACGAGGAGTTCAGGAGGATACCGAAGCTCAGGGAAGAAAGGGACGTGGTAGCCCGAATGGAGGGGAAGGAGGTGGAGGAAAGGGTTGTAGGGAAGAAGCTCGAAGACGTGGAGACGGAGGTCGAGCTTTTCTGAGGAGGTGTTACCATGAAGAGGGCGCTCGCTGTCGACGACTCAGCTACCATGAGGAACCTCGTAAAGATAGCCCTCGAAGCTGAAGGCTTCGTCGTCGACACAGCGGAAAACGGGAAGGAGGCACTCGAGCTTACGAAGAGGAACACCTACGACGTTGTTATCACGGACATAAACATGCCCGTCATGGACGGACTCGAATTCATAAGGGAGTTCCGAAGCACGAACAGAACTACTCCCGTCCTCGTCCTCACCACCGAAACGGAAGCTAAGAAAAAGGAGGAGGCGAAGAGGCTCGGAGCCACGGGCTGGATAGTAAAGCCCTTCAAGCCAGAGGACCTCGTGAAGGTCGTAAAGAGGGTGGTGAGATGAAGTATCTGATAAAGTTCAGGCTCGGAAAGAGCGTCTTCGAGAGGGCTATAGACCCGAGGTTCTTCATAGAAGACCTCAAAAATCTCGGAAAAGCTCAGGTGAAAGTCATAAAGGAGAACATACCCTCCCCCGAGGAGGAGCCTACCGAAGAACACTGCTTCCACGCTGACGTTTTGCTCGAAACGGAAAGACCGAAGGAGGAGATCTTGGAGCTTTTGGAGTTCATCCTCGAAGACGGTGTCGAGGTCGAAGTTCTGGAGGGAAGTGAGGAGGTGAAAGAAGAAAAAGAAGAAAAACCGAAAGGTGAGATACCTCCACCGCTCCTTGAGAACTACAAGCTCGAAACTGAGGAGATCTTATCGAGGCTGAGGTCCTCCCTCGAAGAGCTTGAGGAAAACCCGGGAAGTTCCGAGCTTATAAACGACGTGTTCAGGAACTTCCACACCTTAAAGGGAAACACGGGACTTGTCCTCTCTTACAAGGAAGATGAGAGCTTGAGATACATACACGAGATAACCCACAGGGCTGAGACGGTCCTCCAGAAGGCGAGGGATTCGGGTATAGGTCTCACGAAGAGGCAGGTCGAGATCCTTCAGGAGATCGTGGACAGGCTCGACGACCTCTTCATAGCCTTCACGGAGGGGAGGGAAGAAAGTGCTGAGGACGTGTTTCCCCTTTTAGAGGAGCTTGGTTCCGCGGAAGCGAAGAAGGACATGGTGATCAGCGGTGAGGGTGTCTCACCCGACATCTCCGCCCTCGTTAACGTAGCCTCCCAGTATATACCCGTCTTCAGGGAACTCTGCTCGAAGGGAGAGATAAGCGAAGAAGAAGCCGAGTTCTTCAGGAGATCCCTCCTTACCCTCTACAAGCTCACAAAGGAGCTTGGTTTTGAAGAACTCAGCAAAAAGACAAAGGAACTCCAAAACGCCTTCGGCAACGTAGACTTCAGGGAATTCTGCAGGAGCCTCGAGGAGTTCTCCGTAGAACTCCAGAAGATGGTGGACCAAAGGAGCGAGAAAAAGGAGGAGAGAAAGACCTTCGACACCTCGAGATACATAACGAAGACGGGCTACCTGAAGGTGGAAGAAAGCACGGTAAAGGACCTAATGGACATAGTAGGGGAACTTTCCGTCTTCAAGGAGTGGATATACCTCTTCGCTGCGAAGCTCGACAGGGTATACCGCGTTCCCGAAGCGAGCAGGGAGCTGAAGGACAACATAAGGAGGTTCAGGAGCCTCATGGACAGCTTGCAAAGGACCGTCCTCGAGATGAGGATGGTTCCCGTATCCACCCTCTTTGAGAGGTTTCCGAAGCTCGTGAGGGACCTCTCGAGAGTCCTAAAAAAGAAGGTAAGGCTCGAGATAGAAGGGGGCGAGACCAAGCTCGACAAGGTCATAGTGGAGAGGATAGCGGAACCCATGATACACCTTGTGAGGAACGCAATAGACCACGGTATAGAAACTCCGGAGGAGAGGGAGAGGCTCGGGAAAAGTCCCGAAGGACTCGTTAAGATAAGAGCCTATCAGGAGGGAGGGTCAGTTATCATAGAAGTCTCCGACGACGGGAAAGGGATCGACGTGGAGAAGGTAAGGAGAAAAGCGGTGGAGAAGGGTCTCTACACAGAGGAGGAGATAAGTAAGATGTCCGATGAGGAGGTGGTCCAGATAATATTCCAGCCCGGCTTCTCTACGAAGGATCAGGCTACCGAGCTTTCGGGAAGGGGTGTAGGTATGGACGTGGTTGCAAATACGGTAAGGGACCTCGGAGGAGATGTGGAGGTAAAGAGCGAACAGCATTTGGGAACTACGGTGAAGCTCACCCTGCCCCTTACCTTAGCCATAAGGAAGGTCCTCCTCGTTAAGATAGGGAACGTCACCTTCGGGATACCCGCGGAGGACGTAGGAGAGGTATTAAAAGTAAAGAGGGAAGCCATAAAGACGCTGAAAGGGACGAAGGTAATCTACCACAGGGACAGGGTCCTCGAAGTTGAGTTCCTCGCTGAGAAGCTCGGTATAAAGAGTTCCGTTAACGGGACGATCACACTGCTCGTCGACAACCACCTCTCGAAAGGTGTGGCTGTGGACGAGGTGGTAAGCACAATAGATACGGTCGTAAAGCCCATACCCGACCTTATAGCCACCTCCGAGGAGATCAGCGGTATAACCATACTCGGTGATGGGAGCGTCGTTTACATACTCGAGGTCCTCAAATGAAAAAGATAAAAGTCCTCGTAGTTGACGACTCTGCCTTCATGAGGAAGGCTATCCGCGAGATCTTAGAGAGCGACCCTCAAATAGAGGTCGTGGACACAGCGAGGAACGGTCTTGAAGCTGTCGAAAAGACAAAGAGCTTAAAACCCGACGTCGTCACCCTCGACATAAACATGCCCGTCATGGACGGGAAGGAAGCCCTCAAGAGGATCATGGAGGAGTGTCCGACGCCCGTTGTTGTCGTCTCTTCCTTGACGCAGGAGGACGCACCCATAACCATGGAACTCATAGACATGGGAGCCTTCGACTACGTCCCGAAACCTTCCGGAACTATATCCCTCGACATACACAAGGTGGCAAAGGAGATAATCGAGAAGGTAAAGGAAGCCTACAGGTCGAGGGCGAGCATACTGAGGAGAGGACCCTCAGCGAGGTTTGTGAGAGTTTCCTTCAAGCCTTCGGGGAGAAAGCTCGCAAGGTATGTTGTAGCCATAGGCATATCTACGGGAGGTCCTGCTACGCTGATAGACATACTTCAGGACTGCGAGGTGGACGAGGAGACAGCCTACCTCGTCGTCCAGCACATGCCACCCCAGTTCACACCCTCCCTCGCCAAGAGGCTCTCCGAATACACACCCATCCACTTCCACCACGCTGTGAACGGTCAGACCGTCCTCGGGGGATACGGATACCTTGCCCCCGGGGGTTGGCACATGAAGGTGGTCCCGGAGAAAAAGATAAAGCTCTTCAAGGACGACAGCTACATATACTACCCCTCCGTGGACGTCCTATTCAGGTCTGTCGCTGAAGTTTACTGCCCCAACGCAATAGGCGTAATACTGACCGGTATAGGGAGGGACGGAGCTGAAGGACTCTTAAGGATGAAAGAGTGCGGTTGCGTTACCATAGCTGAGTCGGAGGAGACAGCGGTTGTCTACGGTATGCCGGCAGCTGCAAAAGAAATAGGTGCAGCGAGCGAGATACTCCCTGCTTATAAGATAGCTGACGCTATAAGGAAGCACCTGAGGAGGTTGAAAAGAAATGGGTAAGAAAGAAGAATTACTTGAAAAGCTCACTTCAGAGGACAAAAACGAGGTAAGGGAAGCTATAGAAGCCCTCGCAGAGTTCCCCGAGGAGGAGGTAATAAAAGCCATAGTTGATGCGGTCATGAGAACAAAAAGCAAAGCTGTCCTCGAAGCTGCGAGGGCAACGCTGATGTCAATGGAGGGGTGCGAGGAAGCGATCTGCAAAGAAGTCCTCAGGTTCTTCGAACACCCGGAACCCAAACTGAGACAGACAGCCATAGAAGTCCTCTCCCACCGCGGGAACGCCTGCCTCGGAGCTGTGAGGAAGCTCCTCGAGAGCGAGGACTACAACATGAGGAAGTTCGCCCTCGACATACTCGCGGGTATAGGGACCGAAGAAGCCCTCGAACTCGTAGCCAAAGCTCTCACCGACGAGAACCCTAACGTGAGCATGACAGCCCTCGAATACCTTAGGAACTTCTCAGTATACAAGGAGAAGGTGATAGAAGCTATAGAGAACTTCATACCCCGTGTTGAGGGTCTTTACGGACTCACCACCCTCGCGACCACGATCATATACGGAGACCTGAAGGACAAAAGGCTAATAGAACCCTTAAAGGGGAAGCTGAAGGAGGTAAAAGACCCCATGGAAAAGCACTGGATCTACAAGACCCTCCTCTTTCTCGGGGACAAGAGCGTCAAAGAGGAGGCGCTGGAGAACGCAAAGAGCGTCGGACTCGAAGAGGACATTAAAAAGGACATGGAGATATTCGAAATAGGAGAGGGCTGATGCTGACTGACTTTTACTTCCACACATTAACGGACATGATCTACAAGGAAACGGGCATAGTCTTCGACGGGAGGAAGAGGTATTTCGTAGAAAACAGGGTAAGGGAGCATATGGAAGAACTCGGCATAAACTCCCTTAAAGAATATATATACAGGCTAAAGACGGACAGGAGCGTCCTCAAAGAGTTCATATCGAAGATAACGGTGAACGAGACCTACTTCTACAGGGAATACTACCATCTCAAAGCCCTGGCTTACTTAGTCCAAAAGGAGAAATTAGGTTTTCCAATTAGGGTCCTCAGCATACCCTGCTCAACGGGTGAGGAACCTTACAGCATAGCGATAGTCCTTAGCGAGGTCTTGGAAAACCCATCTAATTTCGAAGTGGTGGGAGTCGACATAGACGTCAACGCCGTAAAGAAGGCTAAGGAAGGTGTATACGGCAAAAGGAGCGTCTCAAAGCTTCCGAAAGAATACCTCATGAGATACTTCGAACAAGTCGGAGAGGAACTCTGGAAGGTAAAAGAAAGTCTGAGGAGAAAGGTCAGATTTTACGAGGGCAACATACTCGACAGGATGTTCATAAGGAGCCTCGGTAAATTCCAATACGTCTTTTGCAAAAATCTCCTCATATACTTCGACGACAGGGCGAGGGTCCAAGCCATTAACAACCTCTACGACGTTACGGTGGAGGGCGGATACCTCTTCCTCGGTCATGCGGAGAGCATATCGAGGGTCTCCTCCCTTTTCGAACCCGTGAAGGTGGAGGGGACTATAGTTTACAGGAAGGTGAAGGAGGAGGAGGATGAATGGTGAGAAGAAGAAAGCACTCGTCGTTGACGACTCCCTCACGGTGAGGATATACCACTCCTCGCTCCTTAAGAACTTCGGTTACGAGGTGGACACCGCAGAGAACGGTCTCGAAGCCCTCGAGATGGCTATGAAGAAAAAATACGACCTTATACTCTCCGACATAAACATGCCCGTTATGGACGGTTTCGAGTTCGTGAGGAAATTAAGAAAGCTCGAAGAATACAAGTATACACCCGTTGTCTTTATAACAACGCTAAACTCTGAGGAGGACAAAAGAAAAGCCCTGATGGCCGGAGGGACCCTCTACATAGTAAAGCCCATAAACCTCGAGGTCCTCGAGAAGATCCTAAAGTCCATATCCTGAGCTTCTTATGTAGCTCTCGAACTCCTCCGGGGGAAGGGGAGGTGAGAAGTAGTAACCTTGGGCGAAGTCACAACCGAGACCCTTCAGGACCTCAACCTGCTCCTTTGTCTCCGTCCCTTCGGCGACCGTCTTCAAGCCGAAGGTCTTGGCGAGGAGTATGACAGCTTTTACTATCTCAAGATTATCCTTGTCTTCCGGGAGGTCCTTTATGAACTCCCTGTCTATCTTCAGGGCGTAGACGGGAAGACGCTTGAGGTAAGCTAAAGAAGAGTATCCCGTCCCGAAGTCGTCTATGTATGTTCTGATACCGTAAGAAGCTAAGGTGTTCAGGAACTCAACTGAGGTCTTTACGTCCTCCATCAAGGCGGACTCCGTTATCTCCACCTCGAGCCTGTCGAAGTTCTTGCAAAAGCCGGAGACCATCCCGACGAAGCTGTTTATAAACTCGGGAGTCCTCAGCTGGACGGGGGACACGTTAACAGCTACCCTGATATCTATGCCCTTAGATCTCCACTCCTCCATCTGCCTGCAAGCCTCCCTTATCACCCACTCGCT
>WFYM01000201.1 GCA_015490115.1 Aquificaceae bacterium | reverse complement strand
GGCTGAGCTTAGCATAGAAGAGGGTGTGGGAGAGGTCTTTTGGAAGGGGAAGAAGAGAAAGGTCAATTTGAGGATCACTTCGGGTTCCTTTAGAACCGACTGGTTCAGGACGCGCCTTTCCGGAGACCTCTCTCTCGGGCTTCCCGAGAGGAAAGGGACATTCAGCTTCGGGCTTTCGGGTTTTGAGCTTAAAGGGAAGGAACTCGGAGACGGGAGGGTTGAAGGAAGGATTGAGGGGAGATTTGCGAGGGGGAAGGTTCACCTGAAAAGGGCTGGGAGTGGTTCCTTTGAGTTGGATCTTGATAAATTCTCCTTCAGCTTCAAGGGTTCCTACCTGATAGGTGGTGATAGGATGCCCGTTAAGGTTGAGGGTAGCCTAAGAGGTGAAGAGATCAAGCTCACTATCGAATCTTTCACTTACAGGAAAGGTGTGCTTGAGCTTTCCTTCGGAGGTGCCGAGGTAAAGGGCAACTTAAATGATGCGGTCCTCCTCTTGAGGGGCGGGAGGGTCGACCTACTCGGGGACACGGTTCTTTCCTTGGAGAGGTCTGAGGGCAAGCTGAAGTTGAAAGAAAGACGCCTCAGCCTTAAGGGTTCATACAGGGGGAGTGCTGAGGGTGAGCTTAGCCTCGAGGTTAAGGGGTTATCCCCTGAGGTCAGCTTGCTGGGGAGGGCTGACCTTGGCAGGCTCTCCTTTTTAGTTTCCTCCTTCCTCGGCGGTAGGCTGGAGGGGAGCGTCACTTACAGACTGCATTTTAAAAAGGGAAAGCTCTCCGCAAAGGTAAATTCCGAGATAGGTTCCTTGCTCCTTTCCCGATATCTCCAGACACCCATGAGGCTCGGGATCGACTTGAGGGCGGAGGGTAGATCCCTCGCAGCTTTTATTACCCTCTGGAGCGAAGGGAAGGGACTTTCCGCCAACGTCGGGACCGAAGACCTTAAGAACTACTACGTTTACATACTCTCCAAAGAACTTCCCTTGAGCTACGAGGGGGAAGGTCTGGAGGCGAACGTGGAGGTTTCGGGAAACGGGTGGCTCAAGGTGAGGGAGCTTGAAAGTCTCTCCCTCCACATGGATCTGGACCTTAAAGGGGAGCTTAGGATAAAAGGGGGAGGAACCGTGAAGGCTCGTGAGTTTCCTAACGTAAAGCTCCACCTCAACTTAAGGAGCAAAGAACCTCTCAGGATAACGCTTCCCGAGGGATACTTATACGCTTACGTGAGGGGGAAGGCGGAGGGGACGCTAAACGATCTTCGTTACGACTTGGACCTACTCCTCCTCTCGGGAGAACTTACCTACTTCGGTAGGAAGTTCTACGTGAGGAGGGGGACGATGAAGCTCGTCAGAACAGAAAGGGAAAGCAAGAAGTTCGTCGACATGGACCTTGTAAGCTCTACTGACGACACCACAATACACCTGAACGTGAGGGGTGACCTGTCGGACCCCGACGTCTTCGTTTGGTCGGAGCCTCCAAAGAGCGTGGGTGAGATAGTAGCCTCCCTCATAGGAGGGGGATCGGGAGAGGGGGTGATACCCGTCTCCGAAGTTCTCTTTAAGAACTTAGGTTACGAGAAGCTGGGAGGGGAACTCATATCAGCCCTCGGTATAGATCTCAGCGTGTCCACTAAGACGGGTTCCGGAGGAGAGATGGGGGTTAACCTGAACGTGAAGAAGAAAATATCCCGCTTCTTCTCGGTTGAATACCAGCAAAGCACGCTGAGGGACCCAAGGGAGACATACTACGGTGGCGGTGTTAGGCTTCCTGGCAACCTGACCCTCTTCGGACGTGTCTTTTCCGACGACGTTTCGGAGGTAAAATTAAGGTTCATCAGAAAGTTCGACTTCTGATGCTGGACCTTGAGAAGTTGGAGAGCTTCGTAGAAAGCCTCACGGAAGGTGACGGAGCTAAGCTGAGGAGGAGCATAGGAGTAGGTGTTTTTCTGTTCAACAAGCTGAGGGACCACGCACCCAGCTACCTCCTCGAAGCCCTCCTCGACTTCGACAGGCTACCTTTCGAGAAGAAGAAGGCTATCCTCGAAGACGTCAAAAAGTTCCTGAAGGACTACAAAACCCTCCAGAGGTCCTCAAAGAGGAAAGAGGTAAAGAAGAAGCCTCTCAAGAACTTCTTAGCACCACTCGAGAAGCTCGATTTTCTGACGAATGCGGAGAAGAGAATCCTGAAATCCCTGAACTTGAAGACGATACTCGACGTCCTCTACTACTTCCCCCTCAGATACGAGGACAGGAGACCTGTCAGTCTCAAGGTTGCAAAGCCGGGGACGAAGGCTGTCCTCAAACTCAGGGTGGAAGGGGTAAGAGACCTTGACGACGAGAGGTATACCGCTGAGGTCATATGCAGTGACGGAGACTCGAAGATAAAGCTTCTCTTCCGCTACAAGAGGACCGATTTTCTCAAGGCTGTCTTCAGGAGGGGGAAGGAGGTGGTGGTCTTCGGGAAGGTGAAGGAGTTTCAAGGGGAGAGGTATATGGTCCACCCTAAGCTCCTGAAGGAGGGGGAGTTCGGTAGCGTCTTTCCCCTCTACTACATAAGGGTAAAGGGTGAGGCTGTGAGGATACCTTCGAGGACGAGGCACAACAGGATAAGGAACGCGGTGAGGAAGGTGGTGGAAAGGACAGCCCGCTACCTCCCCGAGTATCTGCCCGAAGAGATACTGGAGGCTTACAGCTTTCCTAAGATAGACGAGTGCTTGGAGAGGGTCCACATACCGGTGGGCGTCGACGTGAAGGAGATGAACAGGTTCTCCGACCCTTTCCACAGGAGGCTCATATACGAGGACCTCTTTTTATTCCAAACAGCCCTTCTCCTCAGGAAGTTCAGGACTAAGGAGCTGAAAGCCCCTCCCGTTGAGGTGGACCCCGAAGGTTTCGCTTCCGAGTTCGAAAAAAAGCTCGAGTTTTCCTTGACGAGCGCCCAGAGGAGGGTCCTTATAGAGATCTTAGAGGACATGAGGAGTTCGAGTCCCATGAACAGGCTCCTTCAAGGGGACGTGGGGAGCGGGAAGACGGTGGTCGCAGTAGGAGCTACGCTCGCCGCTGTGAGGGGTGGCTATCAGGTGGCTGTGATGGTCCCTACCGAGATCCTCGCCTACCAGCACTACCACCGCTTCAAGGAGATCCTGTCGAAGGAAGGGGTGAGCGTCTGCCTCCTCATAGGTAGCCTCTCACCAGCTCAGAAGATGAGCGCGAGGAGGCACATAAGGAACGGGAGCGTCCACGTTGTGGTAGGGACCCACGCCCTCATACAGGAGGGGGTGGAGTTCAGGAGGCTCGGACTCGTGATAATAGACGAACAACACAGGTTCGGTGTGATGCAGAGGAAGGTCCTCCTCGAAAAGGGGAAGGGTCTCTACCCCCACTGCCTCGTCATGAGCGCGACCCCAATACCCAGGACCCTCGCCCTCTCCGTATACGGAGACCTCGACCTCTCGATCATAGACGAGCTTCCTCCGGGCAGGAAGGGGGTAAGGACGTATATATTGAGCGATAAGGAGAAGGAGAAGTTGGTAAGGTCCATAAGGGAGGAGGTATCGAAGGGCAACAAGGTTTACATCATATACCCGCTCATAGAGGAGTCGGAGAGCCTCGACTTGAAGGCTGCAACGGAAGAATACGAGAGGTGGAAGAGGGAACTCCCGGACCTGAACGTCCTCTTGCTTCACGGTAGGATGAGCGACAGGGAAAAGAGGGAGGTAATGGAGAGGTTCAGGGAGGAGGGAGACGTCCTCGTCTCCACAACGGTGATAGAGGTGGGGATAGACGTTCCGGAGGCGACACTTATCGTCGTTGAGGAAGCTCACAGGTTCGGTCTTTCCCAGCTCCACCAGCTGAGGGGAAGGGTCGGAAGGTCCGACAGGGTCTCCCGGTGCTACTTAGTTGTTCCCGAGGAGGTCATGAGATCGGGAGGGGACGCCCTGAGGAGGTTGAAGGTCCTCGTGAGGACTAACGACGGTTTTAAGGTTGCTGAAGAGGACCTCAAGATCAGAGGTCCGGGTGAGCTTCTCGGTGTATCTCAGTCGGGATACTTCGGTTTCAACATAGCGAACTTGGCAAGATCTTACGACAGGTCCGTTCTCTTAAAGGCGAGGGAGGACGCAAAGAGGCTCCTCGAGAGGGACCCCAACCTCGAAAAGCACAAGGATCTCAGGGACATGATACTTTACAGATACGGGGACAGGCTCGACCTCGGTTCGGTGGCGTGAGAGGAACTACTCCAAGTCACAACCTCCCCATTAGCATAAGCTGTCTCATGGTTTCCTTGTAAGCACGTTTTACTTCGAGGGCTGCCTTCTTGACGTCGGCGAATCCCAAAATCCCCGCTGACATGGCTATGTTCCTGCAACCTGTTCTTAAAACGTCGGGGACCCTGTAGGGCATTATGCCCCCTATCGCTACAACGGGCTTTTTCGAGATCTTCACAGCCTCGGCGAGGGCGTCGAGACCGACGAGCTTGTAGTTCTCCTTCGTCGGGGTTGGATATATAGAGCCGAAGCCTATGTAGTCAACGGGAAGGTCCTGAGCCTCCTTCAGCTCTTCGAGGGAGTTGGCTGTGTAGCCAATATACATCCTGTCTCCGACGACCTTTCTTACAGCTTCTGGTGGCATGTCCTCCTTCCCGACGTGGACTCCGTCAGCTTCAACTGCGAGGGCAAGGTCGGGTCTGTCGTTCACCACGAGATCCGCACCGTATCTTCTCGTTATCTCCCTGAGCTTTACAAGCTCCTCATACATCTGTCTTGTGTTTTTGTTCTTGAACCTGTATTGGACCGCTGTGACTCCACCTTGGAGGGCTTCCTCTATGGTCTTGAAGAGGTCCCTTTCCTTGAAGTAGCGGTCGTCGGTTATTAGGTAGAGCGTAAGGTTCATCTCCTCCTCCTTTTTTTTGGCGGAGAGGGAGGGATTCGAACCCTCGGAGGGCTGTTAACCCTCTGCCGCTTAGCAAGCGGCCGCCTTCGACCGCTCGGCCACCTCTCCTGAGATTTAAAATTATACCACTCATGAGCGTTTTCGACCGTTACATGCTCTCCAACTTCCTGAAGATAACCCTCGTTGTCCTTTGCGTTTCCGTAGCCCTCACACTGCTGTATAGCCTCACGGAGCTTGTGACAACCTTCAAGGTGAAGGACCTCAGTATCGGCATCAGATACTGTTTATACCTCATGCCCCTCGGCGTATACATAATGTTCCCCCTGATAACTGGAATTTCCGTGACGGTTCTCCTGAGGAGGGTGTTCTCAAGAAACCTCGACCTCATAGCCCAGAGTTTCGGACTCTCTCCCTTGAGGTTCTCCTTACCCGTTATAGGGACCGTCCTCCTTTTTTCGGTCCTCTTTTTACTTCTCAACGAGAGCTTCATACCCGGTCTCTTCAGAGAGGTCTGGTATATAGAGAAGGTCTTCAAGAAGAAGGAGGAGGTGGGGAGCGTAGTAGAGGATCTCTGGCTCGTCAGAAAGGCGGGAAACAAGCGCTACTTCGTATTCGTGGACAGCTTGGACACGAGGACGGGGAGGTTCGCAAACATATTCCTCTTGATAACCTCCGAGGAGGGGAAGGTCTCAGGTGTGGTGGAGGGTATGAGGGGCGTTTGGTCGGGGAGGGTCCTTAAGGTTGAAGAGGGGAAGGTCTACAGCTTCGACGGGGAGAGCAAAAGGGGGGATCTCACCCTCGACGCGGGCATAGACCTCAGAGAGGTTAGCCTTTTCGCTGAAAAGATAGAGCATCTTAGGACCTCCTCGCTCCTTACCCTATACAGGAAGGGTGGTGCTGTCGGTTTCGACACGGACAGGTATCTGGCTGAGGTCCTCTTCAGGGGAGGTATGTCCTTTCTCAGCTTCCTCGTCGTCGTTCCCCTCATAAAGCACGCTTTAAAGAGGAGAAGCGTGAGGACCTCTTTCCTCGTCCTTCTCCTTCACCTCGTCTTAGGCTGGCTTGTGGTTATATCGCCCAAGGTGGTCTCAGTAAAGGTGGGTCTTCCTCCTCTTTTCCCCGGTCTTCTCATGCTCGCCTTCTTCCTCTACGTCCTAAAAGGAGTTTACGATCTTGGCAAAGGATTCAGGGTCTAAACTCGCTCCGCCGACGAGGAGACCCTCTATCTCCTCGTGCTTCATGAACTCGGAGGCGTTCTCGGGCTTCACACTGCCCCCGTATAGGACCCTCGTCCTCCCTTCGGAACCGGGGTTGAGATCCTTTAAGACCTCCTTTATGAACCTGTGGACCTCGACCGCGTCCTCGGGTGTCGCGGGAACCCCCGTCCCTATAGCCCAGACAGGTTCGTAGGCGATGTCTACGCTGTCGGTGTATTTTTCTATACCCGAGAGGGCGAGCCTTATCTGGGTTTCCACCACCTTGAAGGTCATACCAGCCTCCCTGTCCTCGATCCTCTCACCTACGCAGAGTATAGGTCTTATACCCTCTTCGAGGCAGGCTACGAGCTTTTTGTTTATCACCTCGTCCGACTCGCAGAAAATACGCCTCCTTTCCGAATGACCGACTATGACGTAGGAGCATCCGAGTTCCTTTAGCATAGGGAGGGAGACCTCTCCCGTGAAGGCTCCGCTCTTTTCGTAAAAGCAGTTCTGGGCGCCGAGCTTGACAGGTGTATCTTTCAGAAGCTTTCCCGCGACGTATAGTGAGGTAAAAGGCGGGCATAGGAGGACTTCCCTGTCTTCGAGTTTCCCCACGAGCTTTAGGAATTTTTTTATGTAGTCCTCGGTTTCTGAGACGGTCTTGTTCATCTTCCAGTTTGCTGCTATCAACCTCATGGGAAATAATTTTAACAGTTATGAAGGTGCCTGAGGTTTACGTGGAAAGGGACCTTATCGAGAGGGCGAAGGAGGAGGGAAAGTCCATATTCCTCGATCTCAAGCTCAAATTCAGCTGTTTCGTAGCCAAGAGGGTAAAGGTGAGCCTTGAAAAGGAGGTAAAAGACTGGGACTTGAAGACCGAGGTGGAGGGTGTCCCCGTCTTGATCAGGTTCAGGGTCGTCGGGTCTATGTTCTGCGGTAAAGAGAGGGGGTTTGAGGAGTTCGAGATGCCCGTTAAAGAACCGCTCCGACTCATGCCGAGATGGGTAGAGGTCAGGTCCGACCTCAAAGGAGATTTCGGATACCTCTTACCTTCTCGAAGATCTCGTAGACAACAGGTATAACGAAGAGGCTGAGGGGTAAAGATGTAATAAGACCGCCTATAACGGAGAGGGCGAGGGGCTTCCTGAGTTCCGCACCCTCCGTAAGCCCGAGGGCGACAGGTATGAGGGCGAAGACTATCGTGAGGGTAGTCATTAGTATAGGTCTTAACCTCTCCTTTCTGGCTTTCATTATAGCCTCCCTTACCTCCATACCTTCCTTCCTCAGCTGGAATATCCTCTCTATGAAGAGGACCGAGTCCCTCGCCACGAGACCTGTAAGAAGTATTATCCCGAAGTAGGAGGGGACGTTTAGGGTGTTCCCGGTGAAGTATATGAGACCGAATACTCCGGAGACGGCGAGGGGGAGGGTAAGTATTACGGTAAAGGGGTGGATCAGGCTCTCGAAGAGGGAGGCGAGGACCATGTAAACGCCGACGACCGCAACTAAAAGGGCGAGGGCGAGACCTTTAAAAGCCCTCTGGAACTCCTTTGTGGGTCCCGTAGGTTCGTAGGTGTATCCGGGTGGAAGGGTCCTCTTCAGGAAGTCTTCTATCTCCGCAACAGCTTCCCCTAAGCTCTTCCCCTCGAGGTTCGCAAAGAGCATGAAGGAATACTGCCTGTTGTATCTGTTTATTACCGTGTATCCGGGGACGAGTTCGTATCTTATAACGGACGTTATAGGGACGAGCTGACCGTTCTTTGCCCTTACATAAACTTTCTTCAGGTTCTCGTAAGTTTTCAGGAAGCTCTCCTCAGCTTTTATGTAGACGTCGTAGCTCTCGGAGCCGAGTTCGTATGTCCCTATCCTTAGCTTCCCGAAGAGGGCTGAGAGGGTGTCCGCTATGTCCTCTACCGAGATCCCGAGGTCATAAGCCCTGTTCCTGTCTACGGTTATCCTGATCTCCGGCTGGTTTACCCTTATATCCGTGTCCACGTCCGTGTATCCCCCTGCGCTCTCCAAGTAAGCCGTCAGTCTCTTGGCTATCCTCCCCAGCTCCTCCAAAGAGTCTCCCCTCACAACGTATTGGATGTCCGTCTGCCTACCTCCCCTCGCCCCGACGATCGAGGGGACCTCAACGGAAGCCCTCACGTCCTTTATCTTCCTTATCCCCCTCCTTACCATGCTCATGACCACCTTCTGGTGGGGTCTTTTGCTCCTCTCTTTTAGGGTCACGAAGAACATACCCCCGTTCACCGTGGGGCTTACAAGACCCTCACCTACAGCCATTCCGTATCTTAGGATGTAAGGGTTAGAAACGAGGACTTTTTCTATCTCCTTCGCTTTTCTGTTCGTGAGTTCGAAGGAGGAGCCGAGGGGTGTCTCGAACCTTATTATGAACCTCCCCTCGTCGACGAGGGGGAAGAACTCCTTTTTGGTCATCTTCATGAACTGGATACCGAGGAGGACGGTCCCTACGGAGACCGCTATAACTACAGCCTTGTGGTCGAGGGACCACCTCAAAGCTTTGTCGAAAGCTCTTTCGAACCTCTCGTAAGCCCTCATGAATACGTTCTTCTCTCCGGGTCTCACGAGCCTCGCTGAGAGCATGGGGGTGAAGGAGACGGAGACGAGGAAGGAGATGGCTATGGCTGTGATGAGGGTGAGGGAGAAGACTCCGAAGAAGGTCCCTATAGGTCCCTTCAAAAAGATCACGGGCAGGAAGACTACGATGAGGCAAGAGGTGGAGGCGAGTAGGGCGAAGATAACGACCCTCGTCCCTTTTTCCGCAGCTTCTGTCCCCTTCAGACCCTCCTCGCTCCTCCTGTATACGCTCTCGAGGACGACTATGGCGTCGTCAATTACTATGCCTACCGCAACAGCGAGGGCTATCAGGGTTATTATGTTGAGGGAGTTTCCCGTAATATAGAGGACAAAGACTGTCCCGAGGATCGATATTGGTATCGCAGAGACGGGTATTAGGGTGAGCTTGATGTTCCCGAGGAACAAAAAGACCATAAGGGCTGTTAAGAGGCTCCCTATCATTATCTCGTGCATCGCGTCGCTCACGCTCCTCTTTATGAAGACGGAAGCGTCGTAGTTCACGTCTATGTTGACACCTTCAGGTGCTACTTTCCTCAGCTCCTCTATCCTCTCCCGTATCCTCTTTGCGGTCTCCACCGTGTTCGCCTTGCTCTCCCTGTAGACTATGAGGGCTACAGCGGACTTTAGGTTGAACCTGACCGCACTCCTCCTCTCTTCGTAGGAGAACTCCGCGTGACCGACGTCTCTCAGTCTCACACCATCCTTCACTATCAGGTCATTCACTTCTTCCGCGTCTTTAAACTTCCCGACTATCCTGAGTATGTACTCCCTGTTCTTACCGTAGATGACACCCGCAGGAGCGTCCACGTGCTGGCGTTTGAAGGCTCTTATGATGTCCTGAACGGTCAAATTCTTGGCGTATAACTTTTCTGGGTCCACCCTTATCCAGAGGACCCTGTCCCTGAAACCTCCCATGTGGACCTCTCCGACACCCTTTACCCTCTCGAACTCCCTCCTGACCACCTTGTCAGCGAAGAAGGAGATCACATCGTAGTCGACGTCGCCGTGGACGAGAACAGCCATTATGGGGGCTATTGAAGTGGTTATCTTCCTGACGACGGGTGGGTCCGCGCCTTCCGGGAGCCTCCTCATAGCCCTTTGGACCGCGTCCCTGACTTCTTGAGCGCCAACGTCTATGTCCTTGTCGAGGTCGAAGACGACAACTATCCTCGAGAGACCCGCGTAGCTCTTGGATATTATCGCGTCGACACCGCTCACACCTGCCAACTCCTCCTCTATCACCCTCGTTACCGTGGTGTCGACTACGTAAGGGTCAGCACCCCTGTAGGTGGTCGTTACGGTGACCATAGGGAAGTCCACATCCGGGAACCTGTCAACAGGTATGCTTTTGTAGGCGTAGTAGCCGAGGATGACGAAGGAGAGCATGAACATGAAGGTTGTAACTGGGCGGTGAATGAAGAACCTATACATAGGGAATTATAATATGCCCTATGACTCGCTGGTCAGTCACCCTCCTCCTCGTCCTCTTTCTCCTCGGGTGCGGTGGTGAGAAGAAGGAGGAGCCTAAGGAGAGGGTCTTCGAGGTGAGGACCATGAAGGTAAGCTTTACCGAGATCCCTCTTAGCTACACGACCACGGGGTTCCTCGAAGCTGTCCACAGGGTAGAGGTGAGACCGGAGGTTAGCGGGAGGGTCGTCGAGGTCCTCGCTGAGGAGGGGGACCTCGTAAAGGAGGGAGATCCGCTCCTTAGGATAGACGAGAGCGTCTACAGGAAGGCTTACGAGGAAGCCCTCTGGAGGCTGAGGGAAGCGGAAAAAGACCTCGAAAACGCAAAGGCTGTTTACGAAAGGAGAAAAAAGCTCTTCGAGAAGGAGCTGATAAGCGAGGAGGAGTTCGAGGAGATAAGGACGAGGTTGGAGACCCTAAAAGCCAGAGTAAAGAGGCTGAGGGCTTCTTTGGAGAGGAGGAGGCTCGAACTCGAAAGGACCCTCGTCAGGTCCCCCGTTGAGGGGGCTGTTGTCTCGAGGTGGGTGGACGTCGGAGACTACGTAACTCCCCAAACGAAAGCTTACGACATCCTAAAGCTCGACCCTTTGAGGTTTGTCTTCAAGGTTCCGCAGGAGCTTCTCCCTCACCTGAGACTGGGAAAGTTTGTTAAGGTAAAGGTCGGAAGCAGGGAGATAAGGGCGAAGGTAGTTTACGTCTCCCCGATTGCTGACGCGTCGAGGATGTTCACCGTAAAGGCTAAGGTAAGGAACAGATCGGGAAAGCTAAGACCGAACATGTACGGCGAGGTGTCAGTGGAGACGGGCAGAGTAAAGGCTGTCCTCGTCCCCGAGCAAGCGGTGAGGCTCTCCCAGAGACAGACCTTCCTTTGGGTGGTGAGGGACTCGAGGGCTGTTAAGGTCCCCGTGAGGGTCGTAGCCCACAGGGAGGGATCCTCAGCCGTCACAGGGGAGCTTAAAGAGGGTGACAGGGTTGTTGTGGAGGGATACATGTTCTTATACGAAGGTGCTAAGGTGGTGGAGAGATGAGGTGGGTAGTTTTTTTTGTGGCTTTTTCCTTTGGCTTTTCCCTCACACTCGAGGAGGCTAAGCTACTCGCCCTCAAGAACAACTTGGAGGTCATAAAGTCCGAGGCGGACCTCAAAAAGCTGGAGCAGAGGATAAGGGAAGTGAGGGGAAGCCTATTTCCAACCCTCCGCTTTTCCGGAAGGTTTACAAAATGGGACCCCAACTATATTTCCGCCTTCGTTCCTGAAAACAAATACTTCCTGAACCTGAACCTGAGCCAGCCCCTCTTCGACAGGACCCTCTGGGCAGCGCTGAAGGTAGCCAAAAAGAGCAGGGAGCTTCAGACACTGCTCCTCAAAGAGGTTAAGGTGAACGTCCTCGCCGAGGTGGAGAGAGCCTTCTGGACAGTCCTCCTGAAGAGGGAGATCCTGAAGGAAAAGAGGGAGTCCATGAATTACTGGGAGAACTATTTTAAGGTTGTTGAGGAGAAGTTCAGATCCGGCATAGTCCCGAGGTTCGAGTTCTTAAGGGCGAGGGCTGAGCTGAGGCAGGCGAGGGCGGACCTCATAAGAGCTGAAGGGGAATACAGGACAGCTTTGAACTCCCTGAAGATACTCCTCGGCATCACCGAAGATGTGGAGCCTGAAGGGAGGTTCGAAAAGGTGAGCTTTAAAGTAAAGGACTTGGAAAAGTTCATAGAAAGAAGCCCCCACCTTCAGGTCCTCAAAAAGACCCTCCAGCTGAGGGAGGAGGAGGTCGAAGTGGAAAAAGCTGAATACTTCCCGAAGGTTTCCTTCTTCGCAAACTACAACTTCGAGAACATCATAGACTTCGAAGAGGGGAGGCTCGTGGAAGCTACAAGGCACGGATACAACCTCGGTCTCAAGCTCGACTTTCTGATATTCGACGGCTTCAAAAGGAGCGCCCGCATAAACCAGAGCAAGCTCGAAGTCCTCAAAGCAAAAGAGGAGCTTAGCTTCGCCAAGAGGAAGCTGAGGAGCGACCTCGAGTCCTTACTTCTTCAGCTGAGGAGCGCGGAGGAGGAGGTAAAAGCGAGGAGGGATACTCTCTCAGCTTCCGAAGAGTCCCTCAGGTTCGCAACGGAGAGGTATAAGGAGGGTGTGGGGACTCAGGTGGAACTCTTAGAAGCAAGGAGGAGTTACGAAACAGCCAAGCTCTCTTACCTTCACGCCGTATACAACTACAACCTGGTCGTAGTTGAGATAAAGAGGCTCCTCGGTCTTTACTCACTCGCTGAGTAGAGCCTTAGGGTATGAACCCAATATCTTCACCATGAGGGTCCTTCCCTTCAGGTCTTCGAGAGCCTCCCTTACCTTAGGCTCCTCCTTGTGTCCCTCGAGGTCTACGAAGAAGACGTAGTCCCAAGCTTTTCTCCTCGAGGGTCTCGACTCTATCTTCGTCAGGTTCACACCTCTCTTAGAAAAGGCTTCCAAAGCTCTATAGAGGGCGCCCGGCTCATCCTTCACTGCGAATATTAAGCTCGTCTTGTCCTTTCCGGTAGGTCCCATGTCCTTCCTCGCTATGACGAGGAACCTCGTATAGTTGTCTGTAGCGTCTTGAATGTTCCTCGCGAGGACGTTAAGGTGGTAAGTGTAGCTCGCAACCTCGCTCGCTATAGCTCCCGCCCCTTCTTCTTCGAGGGCTATCTCGCAAGCTTTGGCTGTGCTTTCGGTCTCTATTATCTGGGCGTGCCTCAGGTTCTTCTCTATCCAAGACCTGCACTGACCTATGGCTACTTTGTGGGAGTAAACTTTTTTTACCTCCTCGAGCTTTTCAGCCGTCGAGAGGAGGTGGAGGTTTATGGGTATCACCACTTCGCCCGAGATCTTAAGCTCGCTCTCGAGGAACATGTCTAAGGTGTAGTTGACAACACCCTCTATCGTGTTCTCGACGGGAACCACACCGTAGTCGCACCTCCTCGACTCCACTTCAACGAAGACGTCCCTTATAGTTGTGCAGGGTATGTATTGAGCTGAGAACCCGAAGAACTCAAGGGCTGCTTGGTGGGTGAAGGTAGCCTTCGGTCCGAGGTAGGCTATCTTGAGGGGCTTTTCGAGGGAGAGACATGCGGACATTATCTCCCTGTATATGTGGAGGAGGGCGTCCGTAGGGAACACCTCCCCGAACTTTTCTTTATTCAACTTCAAGATTTTCTCGAAGATAGCCCTCTCCCTTTCCGGAACGTGGACGTCGAGACCGTTCCTTTTTTTGATCTCCCCTATCTTCCTCGCTATCCTCGCCCTCTCGGTAAGGAGCCTCAGGATCTCCTCGTCTATCCTGTCTATCTCCTCTCTCAAGCGGTCTATCTCCCTCACTCTTTACAATTTTATAATAGAGCTAAAACATGAGGGATCTCAGCACCGAACGGAAGATCAGGCTCCTCTCCAAGCTCGCAAGCTTCGAAAGGGAGAGGGAACCCGACCTCGAATCTTGCATCTACGAAGCCAAGTCCGGGAAGGGTAAAGTTCCCCTCCTCAAGGTCCTTCAGGCTACTTACTGCGAGAAGAACTGCGACTACTGCGTCTTCAGGAGGGACAGAGAAAAGACGCCGAGAATATACGTAGAACCAGAGGACCTCGCGAGGGGCTTTTACGAGCTTTACAGGAAGGGGAAGGTCAGGGGTCTCTTCCTCTCCTCCGGTATATTCCTCAGTCCGGAGATAACCATGGAGAAGATGATAGAAACGGTCTCGATACTCAGGAAAAAATACGGATACGAGGGCTACGTCCACCTGAAGGTGATGCCCGGGGCTAGCCTCCAGACGGTGGAAGAGGCTGTGAAGCTCTCGGACAGGGTCTCCGTTAACGTGGAGGCTCCGACAGAAAACCACCTGAGGTCCATAGCGAGAGGGAAGAGCTTGAAAGAGGATATAATCCCGAAGATAAGGGAGATCAGCAAGTTGGTAGAGAGATTTCCGGGGAAGGACCAGACGACTCAGGTTATGGTCGGAGCCGGAAAAGATACGGACAGGGAACTCCTCAAGCTCGCCGAGTTTTTATATAGACGTCTCGGTGTAAAGAGGGTCTACTACAGCCCCTTCAGACCTGTTAAGGGAACTCCCATGGAGAACTTACCACCATGCCCTAAGGAGAGGGAGGTGAGGCTGTATCAGGCTGACTACCTCATAAGGGAGTGCGGCTTCTCCGCGGAGGAACTCCTCGGAAGCGAAGATTTCCTGAGGCTCGACAAAGACCCGAAGGAAGCTTGGGCGGACAGAAATCCCCACCTGTTTCCGGTGGAGATCAACAGGGCTGACTACGAACTTCTCATAAGGATACCCGGTATTGGGAAGAGGACTGCAAGGGAGATAATAAAGAGGAGGCTAAGGTCCGCAATAAGGAAGCCCGAAGACTTAAAAGGCATAAGGAACCTCAACAAGATCTTAAGATACGTCACCCTGATGGGAAGGTATTACGGGCATGCAGGAGAGGATAGGTGACCTTACCCCAATGCTCGCCCAGTATCACAGCCTAAAGAGCCAGTATAAGGACTGTCTTTTGTTCTTCAGACTCGGAGACTTTTATGAACTCTTTTACGAGGACGCGGTTGTGGGTTCGAGGGAGCTGAACCTCGTCCTCACCTCGAGACCGGCTGGGAAAGGGAGGGAGAGGATACCCATGTGCGGTGTCCCTTACCATTCGGCGAGCAGTTACATACACAGGCTCGTCCAGAAGGGATACAGGATAGCCATATGCGAGCAGGTGGAGGACCCCTCCAAGGCGAGGGGTCTCGTGAGGAGGGAGGTGGTGAGGGTAATAACCCCGGGGACCTACTTCGAAAAGGAGCAGGGAGGTCTCGCCTGCCTCTACAAGAAGGGAAAAACTTACTACGTTGCTTACATAAACCTCTCCGTCGGTGACTTCATAGGTGCGAAGACAAAGGAAGAGGACCTCCTCGACCTTCTCTCCAAGTTCAGCGTGAGGGAGGTCCTTATAAAGAAGGGGGAGAGGGTTCCCGAGGAGATAGTAAAGGTCCTCGGAGCCTTTCTTACCGAACTCGGGGATGAGTTCTTCGAAGAAGGGAAAGATCTCGAGGAGGCTTTCGGTGTATACAGCTTGAGGGCCTTCGGCTTTGAAGAGGAGGAGTTCGGTATTCCCTTGAGGGCGGGCTACAGATACGTCAAATTCACCCAGAAGGGATACCTCCCCTTCCTCAGGAAGCCGAGACCTTACACGGACGAAGGTTTTGTGAGGGTAGACCTGAAGGCGAGGAGGGGTCTCGAGCTTATAGAGAGCATGGAAGGAAGTAAGGAACACACGCTCCTTTCCGTCCTCGACAGGACACTCACGGGGATGGGGAGGAGGAGGCTGAGGTTTTACATACAGAACCCCCTAAGGAGCGTCGAAAGGATCAGGAAGGTCCAGTCAGCGGTCGAGGAGCTCGTAAGAAAGAGGGAAAGGAGGAGACGCGTAAGGGAGATCTTGGGAGGGATGGGTGACCTCGAGAGGCTCGTCTCTAAGATAAGCTCCAATATGGCTACCCCGAGGGACATGGTCCACCTCAAGAACTCACTATTTAAGCTGAGGGAACTCGAAGAGGAGCTTAAAAGTTTCGAGTCGGAGCTTTTGAGAGACCTCGCCCTCTCCTTAGAGGACGTCACCCACGTAGCTGAGGAGATAGAGAGGGTCCTCGTGGACGACCCTCCCGTCCACCTCAAGGAGGGGGGGCTGATAAAGGAGGGTGTCGACCCCTACCTCGACGAGCTGAGGTTTTTGAAGGAGAACGCGGAGAAGGTCTTAAAAGACTACGAGAAGGAACTTAGGGAGGAGACGGGAATTTCCAGCCTCAAGATAGGCTACAACAAGGTGATGGGCTTTTACATAGAGGTGACGAAGCCGAACCTAAAATACGTCCCCGAATACTTCAGAAGGAGGCAGACCCTCTCGAACGCGGAGAGGTTCACAACGGAGAGGCTAAGAGAACTCGAAGACAAGATACTCTCAGCCCAGACGAGGATGAACGACCTCGAATACGAGATATTCGTAAGGCTGAGGGAAAAGGTCCTGAGCGACGTGGAGAAGATAGGGAGGAACGCCCAAGTAGTAGGTGAGGTCGACTACATCCAGTCCCTCGCTGAGGTGGCGGACTCTAAAGGTTGGACGAAGCCCGAGGTCCACGAAGGCACGGAGATAACGATAGAGGAGGGGAGGCACCCGGTCATAGAGAGCTTTATAAAAAACTACGTCCCGAACGACACGAGGATGGACGAAGGTTCAAGGGTCCTGATAATAACGGGTCCGAACATGGCTGGGAAGTCGAGCTACATAAGGCAGGTAGCCCTCATAGTCCTTCTCGCCCACATGGGTAGCTTCGTCCCTGCTAAGAAAGCCCGCATAGGTGTTGTCGACGCCATATTCACGAGGATAGGATCGGGAGACCTCCTCGCCCTCGGGGTTTCCACCTTCATGAACGAGATGCTCGAGGTAGCGAACATCCTCTCGAACGCAACGGAGAGGAGCCTCATAATCCTCGACGAGGTGGGGAGGGGAACCTCGACCTACGACGGCATAGCAATATCCAAAGCCCTCATAGAGCATATAGCGAAGAAGCTAAAGGCAAGAACCCTCGTCGCCACCCACTTCCTCGAACTCACGGACCTCGAAGGAAAGGTTCCCGGAGTCGTCAACTACCACATGGCTGTAGCGGAAGAAGGCGGGAAGGTGACGTTCCTATACACGCTCGAGAGGGGAAGGGCGAGGGGAAGCTTCGGTATAGAGGTGGCGAGGATGGCGGGAGTTCCCGAGGAGGTAACGTCGAGGGCGAAGGAGATCTTGATGAGCTTGGAAAGCAAAGACATACCCGTTCTCGAAGAGACGCTGAGGAGGTCGGAGGAGAAGATAAGGGAGAGGGAGATGGAGGCTGTCCTCAGGATGCTCGAGGAGATCGACATCGCCAACACAACTCCCCTCCAAGCCCTCGTGAAGCTCGCGGAGATAAAGGAAGCACTTTCGAAGATAAGGGAGAGGGGATGAGGGTAGCCCTCTTTACCGACAACTTCAGAAAAGATATGGGGGGAGGGACGAAGATAGTAGTAGATCTTGCAAAGGGGCTGAAGGAGAGGGGTCATGAGGTCCTCGTAGTTACCGGTCAGCTCCTCGACGAAGCCTCAAAAGATTTCAACGTCCTCAGCTTGCCCAGCCTGAGGGTTCCCTTTTACGATAAGGCGGAGATGGTGTTCCCGAGCGTATCTCTCGTAAAGAGATTAAAAGAGTTCGATCCGGACATCATCCACTTCCACGAACCCTTCACGGCGGGTCTCTTAGCGGTTATGGTAGGAAGGGCTACGAGGAAGAAGGTAGTCGGCTCAATATACATAGACCCGAAGCACCTCTCCCAATACAGCATAAGGATAGACAGGGGAGGTATAGCTAAAGCCCTCGTCGGCTTCATGCAGAGGCAAACGAATGCTACCCTCTTCATCTCCGAATACCAGAGGAGAACGTACAGCAGGTTTTTGAGCAGGAAGGTCCCTGCGAGGGTGATATACCCGGGGGTCCCCGACTACTTCTTCAGGGAGGTGTCAAGCAAGAAGGAAAAGAGAGTGGTGACCGTTTGCAGGCTCGCACCTGAGAAAAACCTCAAGTTCGCCTTCAGGGTGATGGCTGAGGTCCAAAGGAGGGTGGAGGTTCAGTATACGGTCGTAGGGGATGGACCGGAGAGAAAGAAGCTCGAAAAATACGCGAAGAGGATCGGACTCGAAGTCAAGTTCCTCGGTAGGGTCGAAAGGGAAAAACTGCCGGATATATACGCGAGTTCCTCCCTTTTGTTCTTGCCTTCCAAGACGGAGACCTTCGGACTCGTCTTTGCCGAAGCTATGGCTTGCGGAACTCCGGTTGTAGCCCTCAAAAAGGGTTCCGCCCCCGAAGTTGTGGGGGAGGGTGGTATGCTCTGCGAGGAGGAAGTTGAAGAGGTGGCAAAGGCTATAGTCCGCCTCTTGAGGGACGATACTCTTTCGAGTTCCCTCTCGGAGAGGGCGAGGAAGAGGGCCGAGATGTTCAGGATGGAGAGGTTCATCGAGGAACACGAGAGGGTCTACGAGGGATTATTATATAAGTGATGGTGTTCCTTTTAATTTTGGTCTTTAGCTTCGTCCTGGCTGGTGAGATAACGGAGGCGGAGTTCTCGAGGGACCTCGAATACGTTGAGAAGGTGAGCAGGCGCCTCGACGAACTCGACAGGGAAGCCCAAAGGGGTGGTCCTACGGTGAAGATAGTGGACGAGCTGAACTCATACGGCTATCCGCTCCACATCCTTAAGGAGAAGTATATGGAATACAACGAGGAGAGGTTCGGAAAGCTCTACAGGATGTTCAGGAAGGTCTCCGACACCTACGACAAGCTCCTGTACGTCAAGAGGGGAGTTTTCCCAAAGCTCCTCATGAGAGAAATGAAAAACATAGACGCTCCCGTTTGCAGGATATGGGTGAGCGGGAGCAGGAGGGAGGTGCTGAACATAGGTATAGAGGACCCAAACGACGAGAAGGCGGTCATAAAGATGCTGACAGGAACCCAGCTCCAATACGCCCACCTGATAGGGATCGAGACCATAAACTTCGAAAGGTGCAGGTGATCAGACTATCTTGACCTCCCTCGGACCTTTCTCTATATGACCGCAGACGAAACCCTCTTTTCCGAGGAGTTCCAGTGCCTTCTCTTTATCCTCCTCGGAAACAACCAAGACCATACCCACCCCCATGTTGAAGGTCCTGAACATCTCCTCTTCTGGGACCTTCCCGAGTTCCCTTATCCAGTCAAAGATCGGGTTCTCGGGTATAGAGGACTTCTCCACCACAGCCCTCACACCTTCGGGGAGGACCCTCACGAGGTTCCCCGGTATCCCTCCACCGGTTATGTGGGCTATCGCCTTCAGCTTCACCTTCTCCTTCAGCGAAAGGACCTCCTTTGTGTATATCCTCGTCGGGGTGAGGAGGACCTCACCAACGGTGAGGGAGTGACCGGGGAATGGGTCTTCCAAGCTCACACCCTTTTCCTTTAAAACTTTCCTTATTAGTGAGTATCCGTTACTGTGAAAGCCCGAAGACTTTATGCCCAAGAGGACGTCTCCGGGGCTTACCTCCTTCCCCGTTATCAGCTCACCCTTCTCGCAAACACCGACGCAAAAGCCGGAAACGTCGTAGACTCCTTCCGGGTAAAAGCCCGGCATCTCAGCTGTCTCACCCCCCGCGAGGACAACGTCAGCTTCTTCACAAGCTTCCACAACACCGTCTATGAACTCCTTGAGGACCTTTTCCTCTATCTTTCCCGTAGCTATGTAGTCGAGGAAGAGGAGGGGTTTTGCACCCGTAGCTAAAACGTCGTTCACGTTCATGGCGACGAGATCCTTCCCCACACCTTTGTGGACACCCATCTCCTGAGCCAGCTTCAGCTTAGTTCCCACACCGTCCGTCGAAGCTATAACGACAGGCTCCCTGTAGCCTTTAAGCTCCATGCCTGTGGCGAAACCGCCAAATTCCGTAACGAGCCTGCCGGAAAATGCCTTCTTAACTTTCGACCTTATGTATTCGACGAGTCTCTCAGCTCTTTCTAAGTCGACTCCCGCGTCTTTGTATGTAGTCAAGAGTTTTCCCTCCTCAAGGGGAACTCCTCCACAACCGTGTATACGGGTCCGACGCTCGTCAGAGAACTCGAAATGAGGGCGAGCCTGTCCACTAAGTCTTCACCGAAGACGGACTCCTTGTATCTCCTCATCAGGCTATTTAGCTTCTTTCTGTCCGCCTCCTTTATCCTGCATATGGTGACATGGGGGTGGAAGGGTTTTGTGTCCGGGTTTATCCCGACCTTTCTGTTTAGCTGGGTGACCTCGCTCGCTATGCTCTTTAGCGTCCCGCTCCCCTTGGAGACCCCTATCCAGAGTATCCTCGGACGCTTTTTGTCCGGGAAAACGCCGAGGGACTTGTACTGGACCTTAAAAGGGGAGAAGCGTTCAGCTATCTGCTGGAGGTTCTTCAAGACGCTCACCGCTTGGTCCTGAGATATCTCACCGAGGAACTGGAAGGTTATGTGGAGGTTCTGGGGTTCTATCCACTTCCCCCTTATGAAGCTCCTCGTCTCCTCCTGCAGTCTCTCCACCGATTCGTATATGCGCTTTGTAGTGAAGAAGCCGACGAAAGCTCTCATCCGCTTTATTTTACAACAGCCTTATAGGGGGGACCACAGCCAAGGTCCTGACACCGAAGTAAAAGGCTCCTATCCTGAACTTGTAGCTCTTCAGAACCGAGCTGTAGGAACCCTCCTCGAAGAGGGGGATGTTTATCCTGTTTTGGGTATAAATTCCGAAAAGCTCACCGTCCCTGTAGAGGTATATTATTGGGTTCGGGACGTCCGTCTCGAGGACGTATCTGAAGTCGTAATGGGTTGACTCTCCGGGGAGGTAAAAGCTCCTCTCCGAGTAAGCGAAGGCGATCAAGCTCACGTCCCCGAAGAGGGCTATGGAGGACCTCAAGATCTCTTCGGGGTCCGGTGACCTTATCAGGACCTCCCTCGAGAAGAAGACGTTCCTTCCGGCGTCGAGTATCAGCGAATAGGGAGGTATGTCGAGACCGAAGAAGGTAGAAATGAGGACCCTCCCGTCGTGGGCTATCACGGTGCAGTTTCCTAAAGGTGGGTCAAGTCTCGTTAAGACCTTCTCAGGTTCTTTGAAAATCAAGAGGCTCGGTATTACCTCGAAGACGAGGTGAGAGAGTCTTACAAAGATACCCGTGTCCGACACCCTCACAACAGCACAGCCTATATCCTTCGGAACTGGATAGAGTCTGTAGGCGATCGCCTCGGGAAAGTCGCCGAAGGCAAAGTCGACAGCCTTCTTCCTTAGAGCTTCGAGGAGGTTCTCTATACTGCCAGCGTGGTGCTTGAAGGCTGTCTTCACACCGTATGCATAGGTATAGGTGTATAGGACAGGGACGGGTGAGAGTTCCTTGGGTGCGTAGTTGGTAGACGGAATAACGATAACGGGAGTCGACTGGTAGAGGATAAAGCCCCAGAGGTAAACGCTCAGAAAAGCCCTAATAACCCTTCGGCTCTTCATGGAGGATCCCCGAAAACTCTTTTAGCCTGTATATGCGGAACCTCCTCACCCTCTCACCCCTCCAGTAAACCTCCACATCTTTTACAAATTCGAAAGAAACGAAGCTCCTTTTAACACCTTCAGGTAGCGAACCCTCCGTGACGAAGAGACCGTCCTTCCCCTTATAGCCCGAGAGCATACCTCTCCACAGGTAGTACTGTGTCCTCCTTCCCCTGTGGAAGACGAAGGTCCTTGGTCTCCCCTCCACGTAAAAGGCGAGTTCCGCGGATATCTGGTATCTATCCGATAGGATGATGTCTCCCCTCCTGTATAGCCCGCTTACTTCCTTGCCGAGCTTCTCCCAACCTACCATAACTTTTACCGGATCCCTCTTCGGGGGCAAAAGCTCACGGAGTCCGAGTTTGTCGAGGAGAGGGGTAAAGTGGAGGAGTATAAAAAGCGGGAAAGCTACCGAGATCGAAATTCCAAGGAGGAAAGACCTTTCAGCCATCCTGAAGGAAGCGAGGAGTATACCAGAAAATATAGCGGGAGCTGTCCAGTTCGCATACACTTCCTTCTTGAGTGACAGTAGTCCGAAGAAAAAAATATCGGGAGCGAAAAGACCGTGAGGAACCTCTCGAGGTCGTTTCTCGGTTTCAGCCAAGAGAGGACCATTAGAAAAAAGGGAAAAAGGGACATCAGAAGGACCTGACCTCCGAGAAACTCGAAGAAGGTTCCCAAACCGGACCTTGAAGACCCCGAAAAGCCGAGACTGAGAACGTGTTTTACCGATACCCAGCCGTGCTTTGCGTTCCACAGAAGGACGGGAAGGGATAGGATAAAGGCAGGTATGAGGGAAAGGTAAGGCTTAGGAGAGAAAACTTTATCCCTTCTGAGGAAGTATAGAGAGAGGATACCCAAAGGGAGCAGGAAGACAGCGGTGTATTTGCTGAGGAAGGAAAGACCGGCGAGGATACCCACGAGGATCCAAAGTGTAACCGAATCATTAAGGATAGCCCTGTATAGGACAAGGATCGTGATACCCCAAAAGAAGACGAAGGGAGAGTCCGTGGTCATAAGGACCGAGTTTATTGAAGGTCCGACGAAGAGGTGGGGAACCGTTGAGGCAACTACAGCCTTCCTCTCACCCACCAGATCCCTGAGGAATAGGTATGTAGCTACCGAAAGGAGAAAGGAAAGGAGAACTGGAACTATCCTCACAGCAAGCTCCGTGTCCGAAAGGAGGGTTCTGGAGACGAAGATCATGTAAGCGACCATAGGAGGCTTAGAGTAGTAGCTGAGATCTAAGTGCCTCGACCAGTCCCAATACTGAGCCTCTTCAGGAGAGGGATCCAAGGGGTAGAGGAGTATGTAGAGTATCCTAAACAAGGCGAAGAGGAGGTTCACGCAAAGCAAGAAAAAAAGAGGCTTCATACCCTATGCTCCTCACCCTTCAAGAGGCGTTCTATGTTCGATCTGTGCTTTAGGACTATAAGGAGTGCGACTACTACGCCGAGGAGGACTACGTAGATCTGGTGTCCCGCGAAAATAAGGAAGACCGGTGCTACGGAGGAGGCGACCATTGAAGCGAGGGAGACGTATCTGCTAAGGAGAAGGACCGCAGCCCATACCACGAAGGAGAGGAGGGCTATTCCGGGTGACAGGGCGAGGAGAACGCCGAAAGCGGTAGCCACACCTTTTCCACCTCTGAAACCGGAAAACAGGGGGAACATGTGACCCAAGACGGGAGCAACACCGATCAGTAGTATGAAAGGACCCTCAGCGTTGAAGAACCTGATACCTACGTATACAGGGAGAAAGCCTTTTAAAGCATCGAGCGAAAAGACGAGGACGCCGTATTTTTTCCCCAAAGCCCTGCTTACATTCGTCGCCCCTACGTTTCCGCTCCCCACACTCCTTATGTCCACACCCTTTAACTTTGCGAATATCTCACCGAAGAGGATCGAGCCGATGAGGTATCCGATCACGGGAAGGAGTAACTTTTCCATCCTATTATAAGATTATCCTGAAGAGGCTACCCTTTCCCACCTCGCTCTCTACCTCTATCTTCGCTCCGTGAAAGTCCGCTATCTTTTTGCTAATAGCGAGACCTATCCCTAATCCCTTCTCCCCGGAACCCTTGAAGAAGGGTTCGAATATGAGGGGTATGTGCCTTTTCTCTATACCCACACCCGTGTCCCTCACCTCTATGACCTTCCTTCCCTCTTCGCTTTTCACCTTTATCTCTATTTTCCCCCCCTCGACGTTGTGCTTTACCGCGTTGTCTACTATGTTCCTGAGCATTATGTAGAACTTCTCAGGGTCAGCTTCAACGGTCTCCTCCTCGCTCACATCTATCCTCACCTCTATGCCCTTCCCCTTTATAGCATGAGAAAGTTCCCCTATTATCTCCTCGAAGACCTCCCTCAGGTTGATCCTCCTCAGCTCCTTCGGTCTTTCCCTCTCAAGGGATACGAGTGTGTAAAGAGACTCAACTACGCTTACTATCCCCTCCACCCTTTCCTTCGCCCTTTCTACCATCTTTCTTCTTTCGGGGTCCTCAGTCTCTTCGAGGAGGGTCTCGAGAGCACCCTTCACCACGGTAAGTGGGGTCCTTATCTCGTGGGCGACGTTTGCAAGGAACTCCTTTACCTTCCTCTCTATCCTTACTTCTTCGGAGATGGGACTCACCTCAACGAAGACCTCACCGTCTAAGAAGCTGACAGCTTTGAACAGGTCTTCCCTGTGTCTGAAGGAAGCCTCTTGACCTCTCCTCTCCGAGAAGGTGTCGTGGACCACCCTTATGAGGTCGAAGCTCCTTATGGCTTCGTAGTATCTCCTCCCCTCCCAGTCGGGTGAGATAAGCTCCTTCTCTACGAGGAAAGCGCTCGCGAACTTTACCTTGCCCTGAGTGTCTACCAAGAGGAAACCCCTTTTTAGCCTGTTTAAAAACTTCTCCATAAGTTATAAAATTTACCCTTCGTGTTCAAAATCTGTTAATTTAAACAAGAAATATAAACGTTGAATTAACATAGAGCTGTAAATATGATTTAATCGGTATGACGATAGTTTCGCTTATGCTTTTCCTTCTTAGTTTTGGTTTCAGCAGTGAGCTGAACAGGTTAATAGATTTCGCCCTCGCCAACAATCCTAAGCTAAAATCCTACGAAAATCTGAAAAAGGCTTACATATACAGAAGCAAATACTCCCTAACTTTGCCGAACCCTCAGGTAGCCTTAGCTTTGAACAACTTGGACACGGAAAGGTTTTTTCCGAGAAAAGAAAACCCCATGAGCAGTTTCGGTCTTTACCTTGCACAAAAATACGTCCTTCCTGTGAAGAGGAAGAGGCAAGCTGAGGTGTTCTTGAAGAGGGCGGAAGAGGTTAGCAGGATGAAGGAAGTTTATGAGAAGGACCTCATAAGGGACATCAAGGTCCTCTACTGGGAGTTCGCCTACTCTTTCGAGATGGAGAGGATCCTAAACGACATAAAAAAGGAAATAGAGTCCCTCATAGACATTACCGAGGAGAAGTTCAGATACGGGAAGGCACTCCTTTCCGACCTCATAATGCTGAGGGTTGAGGTTTTGAAGGTTGAGGAGAAGATAGCGGAGGCGAGGAGGATAAGGGAGGTGGCTCTCAAGAAAATTTACGCCTTGGCGGGAGGTGAGTTTCCCCTAAAGGGTGAGGGTCTTTCCCTACAGCCATTCCCTGAAGAGTTCGATCCCGAAAAGAACGTCAGGGTCCGCCTCACGAGGGAGACCCTGAAGGTCCTCGAGAAGGAACTCGAAAGGGCAAAGGTGGAACATTACCCGGATCTCTTCCTCTCGGCGGGATACATGATAAGACCGGACATTCCAGATCTTGTAACCTTCAGGGTGGGTGCGACCATACCGGTCTGGTATGAGAGCAGGGAAAAGATGCTCGTCCTCGAAAAGAGGGAGAGGATAAGCTCGAAGCTCCTCGAACTCGAAGACATAAAGCTGAAAGTCACGGGAGACTTCGAAGCCCTAAAAGCCAGCTACAAGATCAAAAAGGACATACTCTCGACCGTCGAAAAGGAGATAGAGGAAAAAAAGAAGGAGATAGAGGCGCTCCTCATAGCCTACAGATACGAAAGGACGGACATAAGGGAGATCTTGAGGGCTTACAGGATCTTATGGAGCCTCGAGTTCGACAGGGCGAGGCTCCTTAAAGAACTCAACCAAACTGTAGCAAGGGCGGAGGCGCTCCAATGAGGAAGGTGATCGTATTTGTAGCGGTAGCTCTCGTAGCTATAGGTGCTTTTCTGTTCATAAGGACAGGCGGGAAAACATACCAAGAGGTGGTGACCTTGAGCCACAAGGACGTCAAGGTCACCATATACTCGAAGGACGGGAAGATAAAGAGCGGCGGAAACAGTATAAAGGTAGTAGTCCAGCCACCCATGAAGCTGAAGGAGCTTTACTTCTACATGCCCCCCATGCCGGGAATGGACGAGATGAGGGACGTCGCTAACCTAAAAGAGATAGAGCCGGGAGTGTACGAGGGAACCATAAACATAAGCATGGACGGACCTTGGCAGATAAGGGCTGTCTTTGAGGGGATGACGATCACGAAGGACGTCTTCGTCCCCCTCACGAAGACGGAAGTAGTTTCCGCACCCGCCCCCTCCCCTCACGCAAAGCACCTCATGGTCCCCAAAGAGAAGCTCCAGCTAATCGGCATTGTTACAGAACCTGTAAAAAAGAGGAGGCTCGTAAAGACCTTTTCAACGGTGGGCTACATAGACTACGACAGGTCGAAGATATACGATATAACGGTGAGGGCTGACGCTTGGGTGGAGGAAACCTTCGACAGGTTCGAGGGTGAGTTCGTAAAGAGGGGGACACCCCTCATGAGGGTCCTCAGCCCTGACATACAGATAGCCTTGGACGAGCTGAAGCTCGCCGAAGAAAAAAAGGATCCCGAACTGATAAGGAAAGCAAAAGAAAAGCTCGAATACCTGAAGATAAAAGAAATAGTCAGATCCCCCGTCGACGGTGTGATCGTTGAAAAGAAAGTGTTCGAAGGAGGATATGTGAAGGAAGGTCAGACAGCATACAGGATAGCGGACATCACTGAGGTCTGGATAGTTGCGGAGCTTCCCCTCAACCTCGCAAGATACGTCCGTCTCGGAACGGTAGCTACAGTGATCCCAGAGGACGATCCCGAAAGAAAAATAAAGGGACGGGTGGACTACATATTCCCCGAAGCCGATCCCCTCGCCAAGACGGTAAAGGTCAGGATAAGGGCTGAGAACGAGGATATTTCTTTGAAACCCGGCGCTTTGGCAAACGTTATCCTCGAGGTCCCGATAGGTGAGGTCTTAGCCGTTCCCGAGACAGCGGTTGTGGACACGGGAAAGAGGACACTCGTCTTCGTGGAGATGGATCAGGGCATGTTCGTCCCGAGGATGATAAAATTAGGCAGAAAAGCGGAGGGTTATTACGAGGTGAAGAGCGGGCTGAAGGAGGGAGAGAGGGTAGTCGTCAAGGGAACCTTTCTCCTAGACTCGGAAGCACAGATAAGAGGCATCTACGGAACCGGTGAAGCCGGTCATCACCATCACTGAAAGGAGGTGGAGCCATGAAGCTTTTTGCAATTTTGGTTGCCCTTAGCATATCAGCCCTCCTCTTTGCAAGGGAGATCACAGCCTATTACAACCCGAAGTGTTCCTGTTGTCACAAATACTTCGAGATACTGGAAAAGAAAGGATACAAGATAAAGCGTGTTGAG
>WFYM01000200.1 GCA_015490115.1 Aquificaceae bacterium | reverse complement strand
GGAGCTTATAAACCAGTATCTTAAGAGGATCTCGAACATACCCCTCCTCACTCCTGAGGAGGAGAAGGAGCTTGCGAGGAGGGCAAGACAGGGGGACGAAAAAGCCCTCAAGAAGCTCGTCGAGTCCAACCTCAGGTTCGTCGTCAGCATAGCCAAGCAGTATATAGGCTACGGGCTTCCCTTCTCGGAGCTGATAGCAGCCGGGAACTTGGGTCTCTTGGAGGCTGCGAAGAGGTTCGACCCCGACAGAGGTGTGAAGTTCATATCTTACGCGGTCTGGTGGATAAGGCAGGCTATAATGCAAGCCCTCTCCCAGCAAACCGGTGCTGTAAGGATACCCTTAAAGCAGTCACACTTAATAAGCAAGATAGGGACCGTATATTCCGAGCTTGCCAAGGAACTCGAGAGGGAGCCTACGCCAGAAGAGGTAGCCGAGAAGCTCTCCAAGGAGATGATAGCGAAGGAACTCGAGAAGGAACTCGGGAGGGAGCCTACGGAGGAGGAGGTCGAAAAGAAGTTCGAGAAGGAGGGTTATAAAATATCGCCCGAAGAGGTGGAGAGGTATCTGCAGGTGTGCAGGATACCCCTTTCCTTAGATGCACCCGTCGGTGAGAACGAAGACACCTTCTTCGTAGACTTCCTGAGCAAGCACGGGACCGCGGAGGTTGAAGAGAGCGTGATAAGGGAGGTCCTCGAGAAGGAGATATATAACCTACTCGACAAGCTTCCCGAAAAGGAGAGGAAGGTTATAGAGCTTAGGTTCGGTCTGAGGGGAAACGAGCCGAAGACCTTGAGGGAGATAGGCGAGATACTCAAGGTGTCGAGGGAGAGGGTGAGACAGCTCGAAACAAGAGCTTTGAGAAAACTCAGGAACCTCGCCATGAAGAGGCATCTGAAGGACTTCCTGAGCTGATGGAGGGAATCCTCCTCGTCACGAAGCCGAAAGGTTGGACCTCGACGAGGGTAGTGGAGGAGGTAAGAAAGAAGCTAAGGACGAAAGTCGGACACACGGGGACCCTCGACCCTATAGCCACCGGACTTATGGTCCTGCTCACCGGAAGGGCTACCCGCTTTACTTGGATAATACAGGAGCTTCCGAAGACCTACGAGGTTACGGGACTCTTAGGGGTCATAACCGACACCTACGACCTCGACGGGAGGGTCGTCGAGAGGAGGGAGGTTAAAGTCTCCTGCGGGGAGGTGGAGAAGGTCCTCGAAAGGTTCAGGGGCGAGATAGAGCAGGTCCCCCCTCCCTTTTCCGCGAAGAAGATAAAGGGAAAGAGGGCTTACGAGCTTGCGAGGAAGGGTTTGAAGTTTGAGCTAAAACCGGTAAAGGTGAAGGTCCACAGGCTCGAACTTATAGGGTGCGACATCCCCGAGTTTACTGTCCTCGCCGAGGTCTCAAGAGGGACTTACGTGAGGGCTTTGATCCACGACATAGGTCAGGTCCTCTCCTGCGGTGCCGCTGTGAAGGACCTCACAAGGACTAAGGTGGGACCCTTCTCCCTTGAGGAGGCTGTCTCCCTTGAGGATTTCCTCTCCTCGGAGAGACCTGAGGAGTTCGTAAAGCCCGTGGAGGAGGGGCTTTCTTTCCTTCCGGCCGTTAGCCTCGACAGGTTCCAAGGGAAAAAAGTAATGAGCGGTAACCAAGTATTCATAGGGGAGAGGGATGTTAGCGGTTACGTGAGGCTTTACGTGGACGGGGTCTTTGTGGGTGTCGGCTTGGCGAGGGGAGGGGTATTAAAGCCCGAGAGGTTGATGGTTCCCAAAACTTGACAATGATACACTCAAATTTTATCTTAATAACCCGGAACAAAAGTTGAGAGGAGGTCTGTAATGCCTTCCACGAAGAAGGACTACTACGAGATACTCGGCGTCCCGAGGAACGCAACCCAAGAGGAGATAAAGAAGGCTTACAGGAGGCTCGCGAGGAAGTACCACCCTGACATAAACAAGAGTCCGGAGGCGAGGGAGAAGTTCAAGGAGATAAACGAAGCCTATCAGGTCCTCTCGGACCCCGAGAAGAGGAGACTCTACGACATGTACGGTCACGCAGCCTTCGAAGGCACCCAGAGTCAAGAACAGCAACAGACGACCTACACGACGGGCATACCCGACCTTGAGGAGATACTGAAAGACTTCTTCGACTTTGGCTTCGACACCATATTCGAGAGGGCGACGAGGGGAAGGAGGGAGAGGAGGAGACCTGTAAAAGGGGACGACATATACAGGACGGTGGAGGTGTCCCTCGAGGAAGCCTTCGAAGGAGTTACCGTTTCGGTTCCTGTGGAGAGGGAGGTGGAGTGTTCCTCCTGCGGTGGGGCGGGTTACGAGAGGGGGAAGGAGAGGAGGTGTCCCACCTGCGGCGGGACGGGTCAGGTGGTCCAGAGGCAGTTCATAATAACCATATCCCAGACTTGTCCCACATGCAGGGGAGCCGGAGTCCTTAGGGATCCCTGCAGGGTTTGCGGAGGAAGGGGGACCGTAAGGAGCAAAGAAGAGATAAAGGTGAGGATACCTCCCGGGGTGGACACGGGTTCCAAGCTCGTTGTCGAGGGTAAAGGTCACGCGGGCAGGTTCGGAGGACCTCCCGGCAACCTCTATATACAGGTAAAGGTAAGACCGCACAGGATATTCGAGAGGAAGGGGGAGGACCTATACGTGGATGTGAGCGTAACATTCCCCGAGGCTGTTTTGGGGACTGAAGTGGAGGTCCCGACCCTCTCCGGCAAGAAGGTAAAGGTGAAGGTCCCTCCGGGGACGAAGCACGGTGACCTCATAGAGGTCAAGGGAGAGGGTATGCCGAGGCTGAGAGGTTCTGGAAGGGGTAGCCTCTTCGTGAGGGTAAACATAGACGTTCCGAAGGTGGGTCTCCTCGAAAAGGTCATGGGAGACGGGAGGAAGATAGAGAGCCTTCTCAGGGAGCTTCAGGAGGTCCTTCCCAAACCTGAGAGGTTGAAGGTGAGGTGAGGACCATGAAGAGGAAGGGGTATTACACCATAGGTGTTGTCGCCAAGATGTTCGACATACACCCTCAAACTCTGAGGCTCTACGAGAGGGAGGGACTCCTAAAGCCTTCCAGGACGGAGGGCAACACGAGGCTTTACTCGGACGAGGACCTCGAGAGGCTCGAGTTCATACTCTTCCTGACGAGGGAGATGGGTGTGAACCTCGCGGGTGTGGACATAATCCTCAACATGAAGGAGCAGATAGAGGAGCTTCAAAAGCAGATAGACCAGCTCCTCGAGTTCATACAGAAGGAGCTTTCCAAAGTCCAGAGCGAGGAGCTGAAAAAGGCTATAGTCAGCGTCTCAAAGAGAAAGGTGATGAAGGTGGAGGACATCATACAGTCCCACAGGTCGAAGGAGTAAGCTTAACCTATGGGAAGGATCCTCGTCCATATTTGCTGCGCACCCGATGCGGTCTACTTCTTAAAGAGGCTGAGGGAAGACTTCCCCGAAGAGGAGCTTATAGGCTTCTTCTACGATCCCAACATACACCCCTACGAAGAATACAGGCTGAGGTATATAGAAACCGAGAGGACCTGCAGGAAGCTCGGCATAAAGCTAATAGAAGGTGAGTACGACCTCGAAGGTTGGCTGAGGAGCGTGAGGGGTCTCGAGGAGGAGCCGGAGAGGGGGAAGAGGTGTTCCGTCTGCTTCGACTTTAGGCTGGAGAGGTCCGCAAAGCTCGCCAAAGAACTCGGTTGCGAGGCTATGACGACGACCCTACTCATGAGTCCGAAAAAGAGCATACCCCAGATAACGGAGAGCGGTCGTAAGATAGCGGAAAAATACCGAATAAAGTTCCTTCCCTTGGACTACAGAAAGGGGGGCGGGACGCAGGAGATGTTCAAGCTCTCAAAGGAGCTTGAGCTTTACCAGCAGGACTACTGCGGTTGCGTATACGGACTATTCAAGCAAAAGGAGGGGGAGATCTTCTGGGACCTCGTCTCCTTCAAAGGGAGAAGACCGGGTTCCAAGGAGGAGACGGTCCTTATAAAGGAGATAAGGATGCTCGCAGAGTCCTTCGGACTACCCGTGAAGGAGATCGAGTTTCCCTTCTTAGACTGGAAGGTCGTAGAGGGCTACGTGAAAGTAGACGGGAAAGCCATTCCTTCTTTCGTCGTCCCCTTCTCGAGGTCTGTGAAAGGGAGAGTTAGGGCTGACGTGGAGAGGGTTGCGGGGAACACCCTTTATCTTTCCAAGCAGTTCGTAAGGCTACGCCTTGTGGAGGACTTCAAAGACGCTCCCGTTGAAGAGATAACGGGCATAACGAGTCCTACGCTCTTGGTCCCGGCGAGCTACAAGGAAAAGCTCTTAAGATCGAGGGTTGAAGTGACCTTGAGGACCGAGCTTGGGGAGGGGAGGTCGAGGGTCCTCGTGGTCGGGAGCGAGGAGGCGGAATTTATCCTCGGCGTTCCCGCGGACACCCTCCAAGACGGTAGGGGCTACGGTAAGGAGTTCTTCGAAAGGCTCCTGAAGGAGAAGCAGGAAGATATAAAAAGAGAAAAGGTCTGCCTACTTCTCCTCGGCGCTCACTCCTTAGGGAGACCGGGGGAGAGGTTCTTCGAGGAGCTTACGGGAAGAAAACCTACAAAGACCATGCCCTACCCCCCTTGACCTTCCAGCTTCTCCTTAGCTTCGTTCCATAGCCTGTCCATCTCCTCGAGGCTCATCTCTTCGAGGGACCTTCCCATCTCCTCAGCCCTCTTCTCTATATACTGGAACCTCCTGACGAACCTATCGTTAGCCTTCTGGAGAGCGGTCTCCGCGTCAACGCCGAGGAACCTTGCAAGCTCGACGACTGCCGTCAGTATGTCCCCTATCTCGTGTTCGAGGTTTTCCTTATCCCCCTTTTCTATGGACTCCTTCAGCTCCCCTATCTCCTCCTCTATCTTTTCGAAGACCTCCTCCACGCGTGAGAAGTCGAAGCCAACCTGAGAGGCTCTGTCCTGAAGCTTCTGAGAGCGCATGAGTGCGGGGAGGTGCTTGGGGATACCCTCGAGGACGCTCCTCCTCCTTTCCATCTTCTTCCTCTCCCAGTTTTTGAGGACATCTTCCGGCTTCGCATCGCCGAAGACGTGGGGGTGCCTCTCTATCAGCTTCCTGACGAGGGCATCCACAACGTCGTTTATGTCGAAGGCTCCCCTCTCCTTAGCTATCTGGGCGTGGAAGACGGGCTGGAGGAGGAGGTCTCCGAGTTCCTCCTTCAACCTTTCGTCGTCCTTCGAATCTATAGCATCTACCACCTCGTAAGCCTCCTCTATGAGGTATTTTTTCAGGCTCTCGTGGGTCTGCTCCCTGTCCCAAGGACACTTTTTCCTTAGCTCCTCCATGACCCTTACGAGGTCTTCGAAGTTGTATCTCTTCATGGAGAAGTATTTTAAGATTTTTAGGGATGGCTGAGTGTGAGCGCCTTCAGGAGGTCTTAGGAAGGATAGAGAGGGCTTGCGAAAGGGCAAAGAGAAAGCCCGAAGAGGTCACCCTCCTCGGGGCTACGAAGACGGTCCCACCCGACGTCATAAGGAGGTTCTACGGTTGCGGTCTTCGGGTCTTCGGAGAGAACAGGGTTCAGGAGTTCCTCGGAAAGCTCGAGTTTTTGAAGGACCTCGACATAGACTGGCACTTCATAGGCAGGCTCCAGACGAACAAGGTGAAGTATCTAATGGGCAGGGTCTCCCTCATCCACTCCCTCGACAGGGAGTCCCTCGCGGACGAGATCCAAAAGAGAGCGGAAAGAGCCGGTATAGTTCAAGAGGTCCTGATCGAGGTAAACTTGGGAGGTGAGGAGACGAAGGGAGGGGTTATGCCCGAGAACCTGAGATCCCTCTTCGAGTATACCCTCAAGAAGCCGAATATAAAGGTCCTCGGTCTCATGGCTATACCACCTTACAGGGAGGACCCCGAGGAGGTGAGACCTTATTTCGCAAAGCTGAGGGAGCTGAGGGACGACCTCGAGAGGGAGTTCGGTGCGGAGCTTCCCCACCTCTCGATGGGCATGTCCCACGACTTCGAGGTCGCGGTCGAGGAGGGGGCGACGATAGTGAGGATAGGGACGCTCCTCTTCGGGGAGAGGAGAGGTTGAGGGTGAGGTTCAAGGTCTGGCTTGAGAAGGAGGGGGAGCCTATTATCAGCGAGGGAAAATACAAACTGCTCAAGGAGATAGACAAAACGGGATCCATACTTCAAGCTACGAAGAACCTCGGTCTCACCTACAAGAGGGCTATGAGCCAGATAAAGACTATGGAGAAGAGGCTCGGCTTTAAGGTTCTCGAAAGAAAAAGGGGTTCGGGTGCAAGACTCACCGAAGAAGGAAGGAGGCTCCTCGAAGTATACGAGTCGGTTTTTGAGAGATTTTCAAGGGTTGCGGAGGGGATAGGCACCCTCGAACTTTAAGAGGGCAAGCTTCACCTCCCTCCCGAAGGAGAAGCCCCCTATCCCTTTTGAGGAGACCACCCTGTGGCAGGGGATCAGTATGGGGAAGGGGTTCACCTTCATGGCGTAGCCTATAAACCTCGGGTGCTTTCCCGTCAGGCGGGCGAGTTCGGAGTAAGTTATAGTCCTTCCGAAGGGGGCGATCTCCTTCAGCCTTTCGTATACCCTCCAAAGGTCCCCCGATACGCCCTCACGCTTCAGGAGAAGTAGGTCAACATCAGGGTCCCCCTTCCTTAAGAGATACTTCTTGAAGGCTTCCTCTATCCAAGGTTCCGCCTTTTCTTTAAAGCTACCTTTCAGAATAGAGGTCCCGAGGATGAGACCCTTTTCGGTCCTTACCTCTACGAATATGTCCCCCGTTATCCTCAGCCTGTGGATCTTCACTATAATCTAATAAAACGCCGGAGGCAAAAGTATGAACAGGGAGATGTTGGAGAGCCTCACCCAACAAAAGGAAAGCCCCGAATATCTCCAGATAAGCTGGGCTGCCGCCATAACCCTCGGCTTCATACCCGGTCAGTTCTACAGGGATACGAAGCTCAGCTGCATAAACACCCTTCTCACATACCCTTCCGGTTGCCACGCTACATGTGCCTACTGCGGTCTCCAGAAGGCGAGGGAAATGGAGTATTCGAAGAAGAACTTCATAAGGGTCGAGTGGCCCACCTTCAAGCTCGAAGAGATCATAGAGAGGACCAAGAAGGTGGGTCACGCTGAGAGGCTCTGCATATCCCAGATAACCCACCCGAGGGCTATAAGGGACACAAAGTACGTTCTGAAGAGGGTCGTAGAGGAACTCGGAGACAAGCTCTTCGTCTCGATACTCATGAACGCTACGGGTCAGACCTATGAGGACATAGAGGACTACAAGAGGCTCGGTGCGGACACGCTGACCGTCGCCCTCGACGCTGCTACACCCGAGCTTTTCGAGAAGCTGAGGGGAAAGCCCATGAACAGCCCACACAGGTGGGAGACCTACTGGAAGGTCCTCGAGTGGTGTGCGGAGGTGATGGGAGACGGCTACGTGGGCTGTCACTTGATAGTGGGTCTCGGGGAAACCGAGCAGGAGATGGTGGAGACGATACAGAGGGTGAGGGACCTCGGGGGAAGGACCCACCTCTTCTCCTTCTGGCCCGAAGAAGGTTCCCTCATGGAGAAGGAAAAGCCCTGTCCAGCTCCCCAGTTCAGGAGGGTCCAGATGGCGAGATACTTAATAGACAACGGTCTTGCGAGATACGAGGACATGAAGTTCAACGAAAAGGGTCAGATAATAGACTGGGGCGTCTCAAAGGAGGTGTTCGAGGAGGTCTTCTGGAGCGGGAGACCTTTCATGACGGCGGGTTGCAGGGGAAAGACGACCGAGGTCGCCTGCAACAGACCCTTCGGCGACAGCTCCGTCTCCGACATAAGGAGCTATCCCTTCAAGCCGAACAAAAGCGACCTCAAGAGGATACGCAGGCAGATGTTCGACTACGAAATGGAGACTGCATACCCAGACATACTGAACCCGAGCGTCTTCAGATACCATTAGGTTGGAAGGGTGGACGCTGAGGAAAAAGTTTGAGAGGAAGACCTCCCTCATACTTTGGACCTTTACTCTTTGCCTCCTCGCCGTTTCCGTCAGGATCATAGATCTGCAGATAACGAGAAAGAGCGAGATAGCGAAGGTCATAGAGGAGAAGTTCGAGAGGGCGGTTGCTGTCAGGGTCCCCCTCTACAGGGGGTCCATAAAGGACAGGAACGGGAGGGAGCTTGCCCTCAGCGTCCCTACACTTACCGTTTTCGTCCACCCGAGTTCGAAGCTCCTCAGAAACAAAGAGAAATTTGTAAAGGGTCTCTCCGCCATCACGGGTGTTCCGGAGGAGGTGATAAGAAAACGGCTCGAAGAAGGCTCGAAGGGACCTGTCAAGGTCCTCTCAGGGGTGAGGAGGGACCTAAAAGAGAAGATAAGGAAGCTAATAGTTGAGACGGGAAACTCCCCCTTCGTCGGCATACAGGAGGACTACACGAGGCTCTACCCTAACGGGAAGCTCGCCTCGAACCTCCTCGGCTTCGTAGGTGTCGACGGTGTGGGTCTCGAGGGGATGGAGTTCGCCCTAAACGGATACCTCGGAGGGGGATACGCGGAGACCCTGATATACGTGGACGGTGGCATAGGTCAGATATACCTAAGACCTCTCGGGAACACTTTGGGTGATGAAAGCGATGTGAAGCTCACCATAGACGTTGGCGTCCAATACCTCATAGAGAGGATAAGGGACGATATAGTGAGGAGGTGGAAGCCGAAGAAAGTTTCCATACTCGTTATGGACCTCAAAAACGGACACATACTCGGTCTCGCCACATACCCTTACTTCGACCCCAACAGGTTCCAAAGGTATAGGGCGGAGGTGAGGAGGAACTTCGCCGTCACCGACGTCTTCGAGCCGGGTTCCATAATGAAGCCCTTCTTCGTCGGCTGGGCTTTGGAGAAGGGATATGTAGAGGAGAACGAAATTATAGACACGGGGAAGGGGAGGATAAAGGTCTACGACAGATACGTGAGGGACACGAGGAGGCTCGGGAGGATAAGATTGAAGGACGTCCTCGTCTACTCTTCGAACGTGGGGACCATTAAGGTGGCTTCACTCCTCAAGAGGAAGGACGTTGAGGAGCTTCTCGAGACCTTCCACATGAAGAGGAGGTTCGGTATATTCCCCGGTGAAGCCAACCCGCTGATACCCGATTTCAGCTACCCCGCGAACATCCTATACGCCTCCATAGGTCAGGGGATAGCGATGAACACGCTCAGCATCGCCGTCGCCTTCGGGGGACTGCTAACGGGCGAGATAGTCCAGCCCCACATAGTCAAGGAGATAGTCTCCCTGACAGGGGATGTCGTCTACAGGGCTAAGAGGAGGGTCCTGAAGAGAACCCTATCCGAAAAGACGGTAAGGTGGCTGAGGGAAGCACTCATAGAGGTTGTGGAGAGGGGAACGGGAAAGAGGGCGAGGTCCAGATACTTCACAATAGCCGGAAAGACGGGAACCTCCCAGAAGTTCGACCCTAAAGAGGGTAGGT
>WFYM01000199.1 GCA_015490115.1 Aquificaceae bacterium | reverse complement strand
GTTCTTGGGACTTCAGGAGTTCGAGGAGGCTGAAGGACCTCGACGAGGAGGGCATGGTTAGGGACGCTGTGTTCAAGACCGTCTCCCAGCTGAGACCGAGACCTTTGGACACGAGGGTAATGCCAGTCCTGTTCTTCAGAGACTGCTCAGCTATGATACTCGAAGCTTTCAAGGACATGTTCCTCGGCGATTCTTTGGTGAAGGGGAAGACGCTCCTCAAAGGGAAAGAGGGTGAGAAGGTGGGTTCCGAACTTCTCACGATCGTGGACGACGGGACGCTGGAGGGGGGCTTTTGGACCTTCCCCTACGACGCTGAAGGTATCCCGACGAGGAGGAACCCCGTCGTCGAGAAGGGGATCTTCAAAGGCTTTCTCCACAGCCTGTATACAGCACTGAGATCGGGTAGGGAGCCTACAGGAAACTCCTTCAGGGAGGGCTTCAGGTCACAGCCCACCTCGGGTATAACGAACCTCTTCGTAGAGAAGGGGGATGCACCCTTTGAAGAGCTTGTAAGCTCGGAGGAGGAGGTCTTCCTTGTTTTGGACCTTATGGGTCTTCACACGGTAGATCCCGTCTCGGGGGATTTCTCCCTCGGAGCGTCAGGTGTTCTTTTTAAAAACGGAAAGCCCCTCCACGGTGTCAGGGGTGTCACCATAGCGGGGAACGTTTTGGACCTCTGGAATAAAATAGTAAGGGTGGGAGAGGACCTCGAGTTCTTCGGGAACTTGGGGTCTCCCTCAGTTTTGGTGAGAGACATAACGGTGGGGGGAAGGTAAGATGAAGAGGCTCTTTATATTTTTCCTGTGGCTCTTTCTACTCGGTTTCGTCCTCACCTCCCTCTACATATCCTTCACCGACTACCTCTACCAGAGGGACTCGAAGATCGTGGGGAACGTGGTCCACTTCATGGACAAAATGAGAAAGGGGGAAGGTAGTGTGAAGCTTCCCCATCCTGAAGCTTCGATAATCATATTCTCCGACAAAAGGGGGAACAAGGTGGTGAGCGAGAACGTCAAAAACCCGGGGGAGAGGAGCAAGCTCTTTAAGTTGAACTTCCCCGTTGAAGATGGTAGTTTATACCTGTATGTGAAGAAGGTGGACCTCAAAGACTACTTCCTATTCGTGAGCCAAAACTCCTTCTATACGGGTCTCCTCGTTGCGAGTCTTCTCCTTTATATAACGATATTCTACTTTACCCTCAGGGAACTCCAAACTCCGCAGAGGGCGACCCTCACGGAGGAGCTTATAAACAAGCTAAAAGCCCTCAGGCTCACCCTTGCTACGTTAAAAATTATCCCGGAGGAGAGTGTGGACGAGCTGAAGAGGATAGTTGACAGCATCGTTCTCAGAGAAAAAGTTAAGAGGTGAGGTGGGAAGGCATGAGGGTGCTGATAGTTTCCTTCGACAGGACGCTGACCGAGGGCTTAAAGCAAGCCCTCTCGGACCACGAGGTCTTCACAGCCAAGAACAGCGAGGAAGCGATCAAGATGATACCCTCCGACATGGACGTTGTCATCTACGACGCCATATCGGGAGCCATCTCGGAGGAGGACATAAACACCCTCCACACGAAGAAGTTCAGCAATTCGAAGTATCTGATCCTCTACGACGAGCTTTTCCCTGTTGACCCGAACAACATAGTTGTCCCGAAGAAGATATTAATCAGAAGGGACGAGGACCCCAAGGTGATAGCCCAGAAGATGTTTGAGGAGCCTGAGGAGGTCACCGTCGGGAGCGTCGAGGAGCAAAGAACCGAAGAGGAGGTCGGAGAACCCAAAGGTGAGGTTCCCCAGACAGGTAAGGTCCTCGTAGTCTCCTTCGACCAGACCCTGATAGACACGGTAAGGGGTGCGCTGGGTCCTGAGGTCGAGATGGTAAGCGTCAAGACGGTAAGGCAAGCTATAGAGGAGGGGAAGGACGCCTCCGTCGTTGTCTTCGACGCCATATCTGGGATAATAGCTGAGAAGGGTCTCGTCGACATGTCAAAAGACGAGGTAATGTCCCAAAAGCCCTACGTTATACTCGTTGACGACCTCTTCCCTATAAACGTTGAGAACATACCCCTTCCCAAGAAGTTCCCCTTATCGAGGGACGCTGACCCATCTCAGATAAAGAAAACCATCGAAAGGGCTTTCCAAGAGGCTCCAAAGGTGGAGGAGGTGAAGGAGGAGCCTCAGGTTCAGGAGGTAAAGGAAGAGAAGGTGGAGGAGATAGTGGAGAGGGAGCTACCCGAGGAGGTCCCTGAGATAGAGATCGAGTCGGTGGAGACGAAGGAGGAGGAAGAGGCTCCAGCCCTCCAAGCTTTGGAGAGCGTTATGGAGGAGAAGGGGTGGAAGGAGGAGGTCAGCGAAGAAGCTGTAAAGGAAGCCGTTTCCGAGT
>WFYM01000198.1 GCA_015490115.1 Aquificaceae bacterium | reverse complement strand
TTCTCTATGTTGTTCTCCTTTGCAACTTTGAGGATCTCCTCGACAGCCTTTTCTGTCACCTTAAATACCATCGTCTGCTCCTGCATACTTCCTTACCTCCTTTAGATTTTTCGAATAAAGATACACCTTCAAAGGAGCCTCTTTATGATGTAAGTCAAGGGGAAGGTGAGGAAGCCGACTAAAAAGCCGAGGTAAAAGGAAAGAAGTAGCAAAAGTCCCGAAGGTAAGGGAGGCGTCAAGAGACCGCCGGGGAAGGCAACTCGGATCTGATCTTCTGAGTTTAAAGCGAAGAAGTAAAATGAAGCTCCGAACACCGCAAAGAAAAGGAAGGCGACCAAAATTCCCCTCATCCACCCTTTAGATTTTCCACGAGCTTTTCGAGAAGTTCAAGGGCTTTCACCGAAGGTCCCGGGTCCGCCATCCCCTTCCAAGCTATGTCGTAGGCTGTCCCGTGGTCGGGGGAGGTCCTGGGGAAGGGGAGACCTAAGGTGAGGTTCACACCCTCCTTGAAGGCGAGGAGCTTGAAGGGTATGAGACCCTGATCGTGATACATGCAAAAGAAAACATCGTAGAGGTCCCGCTTCAAAAAGGCGGAGTCGGGAGGGAGGGGACCATCCACCTTGTATCCCCTCTCTTTGAACTCCTCAACAACGGGCAGTATCTCCTCCACCTCCTCCCTCCCTATCTCTCCGAGTTCACCCGCGTGGGGGTTTATACCGAGGACTCCTACGGAGGGCTGTCTTTTGAAGAGCCTTCTGAACTCTTTAAAGAGAAGTTCGAGCTTCGACCTTAAATTTTCCCTCCTCACCTCCTTTAGAGCTTCCGAGAGGGGAAGGTGGGTAGAAAGTAGGAGGACCTTCACTTTTTCAGACCACATCATCATCGCGTATTCCCTGACCGAGGAAGCGCTCGCTAAATACTCCGTCTGCCCCTCGTAGGAAAAGCCTACCCTTTTTGCCCAGAGCTTGCTGATCGGCATGGTGAGAAGCCCATCTATCTTCCCTGTTACCGCGTCCACCGTAGCTCTTGCGAGGTATGCTACAGCGACCTTTCCGGAGGTGAGGGAGGGCTTCGGGACGCTCACGTTGGATATCTCGAGGTCGAGGAGGTATACTCCCGGACCTTTTACCTCGTCAGCTGAGCTGACGGGTTTTAGACCGATCCTCTCACCGAGCAAACTCTCAGCTTCCCTTAGCGTCTTCCCCTCCCCGTAGATTAGGTAGGCGTTATCCCCTTTGAAGTGCTTGGATATCTTGACAATAAGTTCCGGACCCACACCCGCGGGGTCACCTATCGTTATCCCTATCCTCTTCATAGTATTCCGCACCGCAGCTTTCCGTCTCCCATACCACCACCTTCCTGACGCTCGGGTAGACCTCCTTTACCTTCTCGTAGAGCCACCTCGCTACGTTCTCGGCACTCGGAGAGAAGTCGAAGACCTCGTTGAGGAGTGTGTAGTCGGGGAGTATCTTTTCCAGAAACTTCTCCACTTCCACGAAGTCCACCCCTACACCTCCCCCGTCGACCGAGTCCGCGTCTATGTAAACCTCAACCTCCCAAGTGTGTCCGTGTAAAGGTTCGGGCTTTCCCTTATAGTCGGTGAGGAAGTGGGCTGCGTTAAACTTCCTTCTCACCCTTATCGTCCACGGCATACCTCTTCACCTCTTTGAAGACGCTCTTGGATCTATACATCCTGCTGTCCGCCTTTTCTATGAGCTTGTCGAGGGTGTCTCCGTCGTAAGGGAAGCAGGCGTATCCGACGCTCAAGGTAACGGTTACCTCCCCGTAAGTTACGCTGAAGTTCTCCACGAGCCTCCCGACTATCTCGAGTATGTTCGAACCTTTCTCAGCGGGAAGGACGACAAGAAACTCGTCCCCTCCCCACCTCGCTATCATGTCGTATTCCCTTAAGTTCCTCCTGAGCTTGTCGACGACACGCCTGAGGACCACATCACCCGCGTTGTGACCGTATCTGTCGTTCACCTCCTTGAAGTCGTTAAGGTCTATAAGAAGCAAGCAGAACTCCTCCTTCAGCCTCTTGGCTTTCCTCAGTTCCTCTTTTATATACTCCTCTATGAAGTTCCTGTTGTAAGCCTTTGTCAAGGGGTCATAGAAAGCTGCTTGTTCGAGCACCTTAACCGATCTTAAGTATCCCGCAAGCCTTATAATGGCATAGGCTATGAGGAAGTAGCCGAAAGCTGTGGAGACGTAAAAGGCGGGAAGTAGGGTCTCCGTCTGGAAGAAGATGTAGACCCTCGAAAAGGAGACGAGTAGAAGTCCGACGAAGAAGAGGAGAAGCTCGTGGACACCCTTGCTCTTTATAATTACAAAGAGGAGTATTAATGAGACAGCTCCGAGAAGGATAAGCTCGTAAGAGAGGACCTTAAAGATCATCCAAGCTCTCTCCCCTCAGGATCCTCTGGGCGAGGTTTACGCAGTGGAGGACCGTAAACCAGAGGGCGTGCTTGTGGGTATCTTTGAAGTTCTCCTTAACCCAAAGGGTCCCGTCCTCCTTTTCGACTACCGTTATGTATCTTAGGGCTTCCTCAGCGAGCTTTTTGTTCCTCACCTTCTCCATTATCCTCTCCTTTACCCAGTCGGGAAGGGGTCTCTCTTTCATCCTCCACCTCCACGGGGCAAAAGATGAAGAGGGGTCTCACGCCGAACAGAAACTTCCATATTCTAAAAATATAAGTGAAGCCGAGGACCCCGTATCTTCCCGGTCTCGGTCTCAGCGTGCAGTTGGGACCTAAAACCTCGGACTCTATACCCTTTTCCGACACGAGGAGGGTGAGGGTCTTCTCGAAGGGGGAGTAAACCTTCAAAAATTTCCCTTCGGTCCAGACGAGGGGAACCTTTTCAGTGAAGGAGATAACTGTATTCCCTCTTTTGAGGGCTTTCAGAAGGTCTTCCCCCTTTGAGACCTCCTCATCTGTGAGGAGGAGGTTCCTGAGGACTGAAAAGCTCACCGAGTAGTCGGGAAGGAGGAGGCTCCTTTTTACCTCGTTTACGTAAACCTTAACGTGGTGGTCGAGTCCCCCGACACACTTTCCCCTCCAGCCTTCCTTCAAGTATCTGTAAACGAGCCTCTCCGTGTCGACGAGCCTCGAGATCTTTCTAAAGACCTTTCTCTTCAGAAAGGGATAAAGTAGCGGGAGGGAAAGAAGGAGTAAGAAGAGCCTCCACTTCGACCTTAAAAGCTCGTCTTTGAGATCTACAAGCTCGACGAAATATTCCGGGTCCTTTTCGAGCCTCCACCCGTATTTTTCCGAAAAGGGGTGGGCGACGACCTTCACCTCACCGAAGTCGAGGAGATCTCCGAGGACCTTCCCTTCTTCGCTTACCACCTTCACCTCCTTACCGGCGACTAAGGACCTTCCCCCGAAACGGGATACGAGGTCGTTCTCGTGGTCCGTGACGAGGGCAAAGTCTACCTTTGACTCCTTCAAGGCTCTTTCTACGTCTTCAGGCTTTCCGAGGGAGTCGTGGGAGAACTGGGTGTGGACGTGAAGGACGAAAGAGTATACGTAAAGGTCCGGAGGCTCCAAGACCTCTCCGGAGACCCTGTATCCGCGGAGGAACCTGACGGGAAAGAGGAAGAGCCAAAGGAAAAGCAGAAGAAGTGTTGTGATCAGGAGGAGAAGGTATATCATTTCAGGTTCATAAGTTCACGGACCCTCTCCATGGTCTCCTGAGCTATGGACCTCGCCTTTTTTGAACCCTCCTCGAAGGCCTCCTCAACTTCATTTATCCTCTTTTCCACCTCCTTCCTCTTCTCCCTGAAGGGAGCTATGAAATCTTCGAGGTTTCCGAGGAGCATCCTCTTGCAGTCTACACATCCCAGCTTCCCTGACCTGCAGTCCCTGTCTATCTGCTCCGTTTTTTCTTTTTCCGTGAATATCCTGTGGTAGGCGAAGACGGGGCAAAGGTCTGGTCTTCCGGGATCGCCTTTTCTTAGTTTTTGTGGGTCTGTGAACATCTTCATTACTTTGGTCTCGAGTTTCTCCTTAGTGTCCGAAAAGAAGATGGCGTTTCCGAAGGACTTTGACATCTTCCTCCCGTCCGTTCCGGGTAGCTTAGGGGTCTCGGTCAGGAGGGCTTTCGGCTCCGGGAAGATCTCCCCGTAGAGGGAGTTGAATCTCCTCGCTATCTCCCTCGTCAACTCTATGTGGGGTAGCTGGTCCTCACCTACGGGGACACCTTCGCCTTTATAGATCAGTATGTCCGCAGCTTGGAGGACGGGGTATCCGAGGAAGCCGTAAGTGTCTGTCTC